>JAUMSA010000143.1 GCA_031293105.1 Butyricicoccus sp.
AAGATATGCAGCAGCACCCCATCGTCTTTATCCTCCCGTTCGACCTTGGCCTGCACGCCCGATTCTTTCATCACCCCCACGGCCTTGTCCACTGTGTTGAGGAAAAAGCGGACATCTTTGATGAGCCGCAGGACGGTCTTTGGTTTTTCTTCCGGCGGCTGGGTGAGCAGCTTATCAATATACTGTTCGGTGCGGCTGACATTCATCTGATGCTCGATGATGTGTGCGGTCACTTGCAGGCGCATCTCCTCCTCGGGGATGCGCAGCAGCGCACGCGCATGGCGTTCGGTCAGTCCCCCATCCCGAATCATCTGGATGTTCTTTTGGGACAGTTTCAAAAGCCGCAGCTTGTTGGCTACGGCACTCTGTGTTTTGCCGACCTTGCGGGCGGCTTCTTCCTGGGTTAGTCCAAAGGTGTCGATGAGCTTTTTAAAGCCCCACGCCTCTTCGAAAAAATCCAGATCCCTTCGTTGCAGATTTTCCACGAGCGCCAAGGCCGATGAATCCTGCTCGGTCGCGCTCATGATGATACAGGGCACTTCGAGCAGACCGGCCTGCTTGGCAGCGCGCAAGCGTCGTTCTCCGGCGATCAGTTCAAACCCGTCGCCGGTTCGTCGCACGGTGAGCGGATTGAGCACGCCATATTGCCGGATTGAATCGGCAAGCTGGCTGATCGCTTCCGGATCAAAATACTTGCGCGGCTGGTTCGGGTTGCGGGAGATCTGGGAGACCTTCACGCGCCGAAGCTGCCGCTCGGTGTTTGTGCTGCGGATGCTTAAAACTGGGGTCATGCAGCTTCCTCCTTTTTGTCATTCGGCATACGATGCCTATTGGTTATAGACTACCATTATATGCCAAAAAGTAAAGCAAAATCGACCGCGAGATAAGTATTTCCCCATGTGATTTCGACCGTTTTCCCGGTCAAATCCGTATTTCCGCCTATTTTCCGGCAAAAAATAACCCTCCGTAATCGCATTACGAAAGGTTATCAAAGGACGGATTTTACATTATTTCCCGCCGAGCGGCTGGCTGCTGATCTTGGCAAACCGGCGGGGATATTTGGCCGGGGTCTCCCCGGTTTTATGAATCACAACCACGGCGCGCGGGATGCCGCTGACTGGCACGGTATAATGTTCGATCTCAGCCGGGGCGCCGCCCAGGATGCGTATGGCCTCGCCTGCGGCTGCCACCTCGCCCTCGCACTGCTCAGCCTTCATGGCATAGAACACCCCGCCCGTGCGGATGAGCGGCAGGGTCAGTTCACTGAGCATGCTCAAATCCGCGACCGCACGGGACACCGCGCCGTCAAATGCCGCACGGTGCTCCTTGGCGAATTCCTCGGCGCGGGCATGCACGGCCGTCACATTGCAAAGCCCCAGGGCTTCAATGGTTTCATTTAAAAAGTCGATGCGCTTGTGCAGGGCATCGAGCAGCACAAACTGGGTATCCGGGCACAAAATGGCGAGCGGCAATCCGGGAAACCCGGCGCCGGTGCCGACATCGATCATCTTTTCCCCGGAAATCATGCGCGGCGCAAGCACGGCACAATCGAGGAAATGACGGGAAATGACCTCGTCCGGGTCGGTCACGGCGGTCAGGTTCATGACCTTATTCTTTTCCAGCAGCCGGTCGGAGAAGTCCAAAAACTGCTCGACCGCCCGAGTCGGAATGTCCATCGGCAGGGCCTGCAAGCCCTGCTCCAAGCAGGCGCGTCCGGTCATTGTGCATCCCCCTTCCCGGTTTCCAGATAAATCATCAGCGCGGTCAAATCGGCGGGCGATACCCCCGAAATACGGCTGGCCTGGCCGAGGTTGACCGGCCGGATACGGCCCAGCTTTTGCCGGGCTTCGATGCGCAGCGAAGGCACTTCCTCATAATCGATATCTGCGGGCAACGGACGGGTTTCCATCTTGCGGAACTGCTCGACGTCCCGCAGCTGGCGCTTGATATATCCGTCGTACTTGACGCGGATTTCCACCTGCTCCCGTATGATTGCGGGCAGCGCCGGACGTTCGGGGTCAAAGGGCGCCAGGGCGTCATATCCGAGTTCGGGGCGACGCAGCAGGTCGATGAGTTTGCAGCCCGATTTGAGGGGCGTGGAGTGCATGCTCTCCAAAAAGGCCTGCATGGCCTCGGTCGGGCCGACCGTGACCTTGCCCAGCCGGTCGATCTCCTGCTGGACGGTCTCATACTTGGCGCGTGTGCGCGCCAGCCGCTCGGGGCTGTTCAGCCCGACCCGCGCACCGATTTCGACGAGCCGCTCGTCAGCATTGTCCTGCCGCAGCAGCAGACGGTATTCCGACCGCGAGGTCATCATGCGGTACGGCTCATTCGTGCCGCGGGTGACCAAATCATCGACCAGGGTGCCGATGTAGCCGTCCGCCCGGTCGAGAATCATGGGCGGTTCACCTTTGAGTTTAAGGGCTGCGTTGATGCCCGCAACCAACCCCTGCGCGGCCGCTTCCTCATAGCCGGACGAGCCGTTGAACTGCCCGGCGCCGTACAGGCCCGCAATCTTCTTGCACTCCAGGGTAGGCAGCAGTTCGGTCGGGTCAACGCAGTCATATTCGATGGCGTATGCCGGGCGCATGACCTCGGCATGGGCGAATCCCGGCAGGGTGCGCAGCATTTTGAGCTGCACCTCCTCGGGCATGGACGAGGAAAAGCCCTGGATGTACATTTCCTCGGTGTCCAGCCCCATAGGCTCAATGAACAGCTGATGGCGGGGCTTGTCGGCAAAGCGCACGACCTTATCCTCGATGGACGGGCAATAGCGCGGCCCGACGCCGTCGATCTTACCCGAAAACAAGGGCGACCGGTCCAGGTTGTCCCGGATGACCTGATGGGTTTCGGCGTTGGTATAGGTCAGATGGCAGACCGCCCGGTTGGGCGGCGCCTGCTCAGTTTCAAACGAGAAGGGGATGATATCGCTCTCCCCTTCCTGCACTTCCAAGCCGGTAAAGTCGATGGAGCGGCGGTTGACGCGCGGCGGTGTACCAGTCTTAAAGCGCATGAGCGTCAGCCCCAAGTCGCGCAGGCAGGCGGTCAGCTTGGTAGCAGCAAACATGCCATCCGGCCCGCCGTCGTGCATGTGTTCCCCGATGATGATGCGGCCGCCCAGATAGGTGCCCGAGCAGATGATAGCCGCCCGGCAGGCATACCGTGCGCCGGTCGCGGTTTCGACCGCGCAGACCACGCCGTCCTTGGTCTCAATGGACACGATCTCGGCCTGTTTGACCGACAAGTTTTCGGTCGTTTCCAGCTTGTGCTTCATATACTTGCGGTAATCAACCCGGTCGGCCTGGGCGCGCAGCGAATGCACAGCCGGCCCCTTGCCCCGATTGAGCATCCGGTACTGGATGCAGGCCGCATCGGCTGCTTTGGCCATTTCGCCGCCCAGGGCATCAATTTCCCGCACTAGATGGCCCTTGGCCGTGCCGCCAATGGCCGGATTGCACGGCATATTGCCGATGGCATCCAGGTTAATCGTAAAACAAACCACCCGCAGGCCCAGCCGAGCACCAGCCAGCGCAGCTTCGATGCCCGCATGTCCAGCGCCGATGACGGCAATATCAAAACTTCCCGCGTCAAAAGACATTTTGGCAAACCTCCTTTTGTCAAAAATGCCGCAAGATCTGCCCGCGTTTTTGACTATTTGACAAATAAAAAATGCTTGACAGAGCTGTTGATAACTCTGTGTACACTTGGTATAACTC
>JAUMSA010000237.1 GCA_031293105.1 Butyricicoccus sp.
CTGCATATCAATCGAAATCTGCGGAACCGAGGGGGTAATCCGTACCCCGCTCAGGCCCGACAGCGCATTTACAAACGAGGAGATCAAAATATTCCCCGCTTCAATGATCGCCGAATTTTCCATGTCGGTCATCTGGGAATAATCTTCGATCTGCATATTCATCATACGGCCCAAGAGCAGATTGATGGCATCCAGCTGGAACAGGGCCAGCATCAGGCCATTGATTTCGCCCCCCAGGCTGGAAATGATACCAGCCGAAATGGTTTCAAATCCGCCCAACTGTTCGACCGCTTCATTGAATTCCAAAATCTGTACTTTTGGGAGCGGAATGCGTACTTCCACCCCAAGAAGCGCCGACAAGGCGGTCGCCGCATTGCCGGTGCCGATGCTGCCGATTTCACGCAGGGCATCGATCTGGAGGGAGTTCATCTCTTCATACTTTTTCAGTTCCACGAGTCACACTCCTTTTTAACCGCGCAGCCCATTGATGGTGGTTTCAATCTCATCTTGTGTCTGCGTCATTTTCAAAGCATAGGAGAACGAGCGCTGTGCCTCGATCACCTTGGCAAATTCTGTGGCAATGTCGGTATTGGCCGCTTCGACCATACCATGTACTGCGGTACCCGTACCGGCCAGCACCGGGCCGTTTTTGGCCACCGGCAAATACCGGTTATCCCCCAAATGCTGCATATCATCGGTATTGGCAAAATCAAAGACACCCACCGCATAGGTCGCCTCGGTATCCCCGGCCAAGGGGATGGGCTGCTGGTTTTGGTCGAGCACATAGTTGCCCTGCGGGTCACACAGATAATAGGTCGTCTGGCCGCCCTGCGCCACACTGCCCCAATGGAACACACCGGCACGGGTATAGCTGACCTGGTTGGTCTGCGGGTCGCGTACGGCAAAAAATCCGTCGCCTTGAATGGCGTAATTCTGTCCGCCTTCCCGAGTCATCATGGCGCCGGGCGCAAAATCAGTGGTGGTCTGAATCATCCGGCTGCCTGAACCACGCGGCAGCTGTGCGTTATCCGGCCCCACCAAATTGCGGTACAGCAGGTCGGCAAACTGCGCCTGCTCGGCCTTAAAACCAATGGTGTTGACGTTTGCTAAGTTGTTCGCCGTTACATTCAGGCGCTGCTGCTGCTGAGAAGCCGCAACGGCGGCCGCATAAAACGATTGGTTCATCGAAGAATGGCTCCTTTCGCATTAAACACGGCCAACATCGGTCGATGTTTTGGTCATGATCTGGTCATACATCTTGCTGAGCTGCGAGGCGCTTTGCAGCGCACGCTGGCAAGTAATCATTTCGGTCATCTGCTGCACCAGATTGATGTTGGAACGTTCGATCATCTCGTGGTGGATGACATAGCCGTTGGCTGCCTGCGGCTGCACATTGGCGGTAAACATTCCTTCCCCGGATTTTTGCAGCTGCTGCGCCGGGTCATTGAATGCGAAGACACCCAGCTGACCCAAAACCTGTCCGTTCTCGGTCGTGATCGTCCCGTCGTTGGAGGCCTGGATGCGGTCGGTGCCCAGATAGATGGCCTGGCCATTGCTGCCCAGCACACGCCCCTGGCCGGCTAAATACAGATACCCTTGGTCATCCAGCATAAACGAGCCATTGCGGGTATAGACCGTGCCATTGGCCGTCTGAATGCCAAAATACCCCCCGCCCTCGATTGCAAAATCAAGGGGCAAACCGGTCGATTGCAACGCACCCTGGGAATGGTCGGTATAGACCTCATCCAAGGCGGTGACATAGCTGGTAGTTGTCCCTAAGGGCTGGGGGTTTTTAATTTTGTTGCCGATCCGGCTGCGCATGACTTCGTCGAACGTCGTATCCGCATACCGGTCGGCCTTATAACCCGCCGTAGCGGTATTGCTCATGTTGTTGCCCACAACATCCAAATTGCGGGACTGGGTCAGCATGGCCGACGTCAAATCATAAAAGCCTTTATACATGGATGGTTCCCTCCCTGTTATGTACCATTGATGTAATTCTGCATGCTCACACGCAGCTTCCGGATTGCATTGGAATGAATCTGCGACACCCGGGGTTCACTCACCCCAAGCACCTGCGCGATTTCTTTCATCTGCAGGGATTTTTGATAGTACAGCGACAACACCAGCTGTTCATTTTCCCGTAGTCCCCCAATGCTTTCCTTGAGCACTTCAAACATTTCCTTCTTTTGCATGTGCTCTTCGGGCTGCATATCTTCATCGCTTTGCGGCAATTTCTTGGTGGGCATTTCCGAATCCCGGTCGTCCAACAACATATCCAGGGAGATCACATTTCCAAAAGCTGTTTTGGCCACTTCCTCCTGGTAGCGGGTTTCGGTGAGCCCCAGGTGTTTGGCCACTTCGGCATCGGTCGGGGTGCGGCCCAGTTCGTCGAACAGGACCGCTTTGGCTTCATCGATCTCGCGCAGCCGTTTGCGTACCGAACGCGGCACCCAATCTTGCCGCCGCGCCAAATCGATGACCATACCCCGCAGGCGTTTGCATACAAAGGTTTCAAACTTTACATTGTGACTGAGGTCAAATTTATCGAGCGCATTCATAAGGAGGATAATGCCTTCATTAATCATATCATCGACCTGAGCGAAGCCAACATAAACCCCTCGGAGCTTTAGGGCGATATTTCTTACCAAATAGGCATAGCGCATGACCAGCACCTTTTTGAGTTCCGGGTCGCCGGTCTGCTTATATTCTACGAGCAACGCCTCGTTTGGCATGTCGTCCCATTGCTTCTGCTTATCCAAGGTGTTCTCCCCCTTCTTTCGTGCGTGCCATTAGGATAGCGTGATATTGCCCAGCGACTGAATCTGGATGTTGGTCACAATCTCATTAAACGAGAGGACGGTCAAATCCGGATAGAACTGCTCGAGCAGCCGGCTGAGATAAATGCGGATGATGTGGCTGGTTAATAGGATGGGTTTCTGGGACAGGTCGGCAAACTTTTTGATGTGTTCCCCGATTTGTCCCAAGAGCGTCTGCATGACATCGGGCCCCAGGGCAAGATAGACGCCCTGGTCGTTTTTGGTCATACTGGCGACCAGTTTTTTCTCCACATCGGCATCCAAGGTAATCACGCTCAAGCGGCCGTCTTCGCAGAATCGATGGGTAATCGTCCGCTTCAGCTGGGCACGTACACTTTCGGTAATCAAGTCGGTATCCCTTGTGATGGCCAACGCATCGACCGTGGTTTCCACAATGGTTCCCAAATCCTTGATCGGAATGCCTTCTTTTAACAGGTTGCACAGGATTTTTTCCAGCATCGCATAGGAAATGACATTCGGGAATGCCTCTTCCACAAGCTGTGGAGCCGTTCGTTTCAGGTTTTCCACCAGCTGGATGGTCTCTGCGCGGTTGAGTAATTCGTAGGTGTGTTTCTTGACGGTTTCCGACAAATGCGTCAGCATAACCGACAGCGGGTCGATGACGGTATAGCCATAGATTTCTGCCATTTCCTTGTTCTCCGGCAAAATCCACCGGGACGGAATGCCATAGGCCGGTTCCACCGTTTCGATGCCTTCGATTTCACCCGCCGGATTGGCAGGCTCCAAGGCCAGATAATAGTCCAGAAGAATCTCGCCGCGGGCGATTTCTTCTCCCTTGATCTTGATGACATACTGGTTGGTGCCCAGCATGGAAGCGTCGCGCAAACGAATAGAGGGGATGACAAAGCCCATCTCCTGCGCGTATTGCCGGCGGAAAATAACGATACGGCTGATCAGTTTGCCGCCGCTCGATTCATCCACCAACGGAATCAGGCTGTAACCAAATTCCATTTCGATCGGTTCCACATGAATCAAGGAATAGACGTTGTTGACATCCTTGTAGTAGTCCATTTCCGATTGCTGGGCTTCGGCCTCTTTGCGGGCCGCCTCCTGCACGGCAGGCAGTTCTTGCTTCTGCTTTTCCAGCATCTCCATCTTATGGGATACACGGCGGCTCAGGATAATCAATCCAGCCGAAATGAGCACCAGCTGCACATGCGGTGTGCCCGGAATCACGGCGAAAATCGCCAGGATGCCACCGGCCACCATCAAAGCGCGCGGCTGCGCCAAAAACTGCTTGATGACATCCTCGTTCAGGCTGCCCTCGGATACCGAACGGGTAACGATCATGCCCGTTGCGGTGGAGATCATCAGCGCCGGCAGCTGGGATACCAGGCCGTCACCGATGGTTGCAATCGAATACACGCTGAGCACTTCGGTAATGCTCATGCCGGACTGAATCACGCCGATGATCGAACCTGCGATAAAGTTGATCGCGGTAATGATGATCGACATGATCGCATCGCCCTTGACGATCTTGGTTGCACCGTCCATGGCGCCATAAAAATCCGACTCGCGTTGGATTTTGTTACGGCGTATCTTGGCTTCCTGTTCGTTAATCAGACCCGAAGACAGGTCGGCGTCAATCGCCATCTGTTTGCCGGGCATGGAGTCCAAGGTGAAACGGGCC
This sequence comes from Butyricicoccus sp., assembly GCA_031293105.1. Taxonomy (GTDB): domain Bacteria; phylum Bacillota; class Clostridia; order Oscillospirales; family Butyricicoccaceae; genus Butyricicoccus_B. Next base: position 4,471 of record JAUMSA010000237.1, read on the forward strand.
GCAACTTCTGCGACGCGTTCGGCGCCCTTGGTGATAACAATGAACTGCATCAAAACGATAATCAGGAAGATGATGACACCGATGATGACATTGCCCTGGATCACGAATTCACCGAATGCCTTGATGACCTGACCGGCTTGGCCGCCATTGGACAGAATCAGTCGGGTCGAAGAAACGTTTAGGCCCAATCGGAACAGAGTCGTAATGAGCAAGAGCGATGGGAAAATCGAAAACTCGAGCGGCTCATGAATGTTCATCGTGATTAACAGGATGATGAGCGCCAAGGAGATGTTGATGATAAAGAAAACGTCCAACAAGAATGGCGGAAGTGGTATCAGAAGGAAAAGGACGATGACCACTACGAACACCGATATGACATTGTCAAAAATTCGTTTCATAGTTCCACCATTTCTGTACGAATTTTTTTGCTACATTCAAAGGGTTTTGTGATTGAGTTTATAGATATAAACCAGAACTTCGGCGACCGGGCCATATTGATCGGGTGGGATAATACCGCCGATCTCGGCTCCGGCATAGAGTGCCCGGGCCAGCGGCTTATTTTCAACCACCGCGACATGATGCTCTTCGGCGACAGCGACAATGCGCAGTGCCAGCTCATCCTGTCCCTTGGCAACCACAACAGGTGCCAAATCTTTGCCCGGCCGGTATCGTAAGGCAACCGCAAAATGCGTCGGGTTACGGATGACCACATCTGCGCCCGGAACGGCCTGCATCATACGGGATTGTGCCATTTTCCGCTGCACTTCTTTGATCTTGCCTTTGATCTTCGGGTCGCCTTCGGTCTGTTTGAATTCTTCTTTGATTTCTTCTTTTGACATGCGCAGGTCGCGTTCAAACTGCCAGCGCTGGTAGAGATAATCGAAAAAGGAAATGATGACAAATGCCACGCCGACCTCGATCAGCAGCTGAAAGCCCAAATCCCGCATCGAGGCAACGGCTGTGCCGATATCGGAATCCATGTACTTGGAAAACTGCAACAGAGAGCCGCTGACAAAGCGATAAATCAGAATGAGCAAGATGGTGATCTTCAGCACATTCTTGAAAACTTCCACAATGCTTTTCAGGGAGAAAAGCCGTTTGATGCCCTGCAAGGGGTTCATGCGGCCAAATTTTGGCCTGAGGGACTCAAAGCTGACGAGCAACTTGGTCTGGGCAAAGGTCGCAACCACGGCCGCCAAAATGGTGGCCAGCAGCGGCAAGGCCGATGCCTTGGCAACCGTGCCCACCATGTGGCTGGCAAGTTCGCTTCCGACCTGGTCGAGTCCATGGTTGGGAACATCGCCAATGAGCTGGAAGCAATACTGAATCGCTTCATCCATGGCATCCACCATGATGGGGATTCCAAACCGCAAGGCAACATAGCTGGCGAATAGTGTCGCAACCGCCACCACATCTTGGCTGAACATGACGTTACCTTTTTTTCGTTCGTCACGTCTGCGTTTTGGGGTGGCCTTTTCGGTCTTTTCACCCGCTCCGCCCGGCATTTTGTTCCCCCCTTTGGGTCCGGATCAGACCGATGCCATCATATGCATCGCATCTTCAATGGCTACCAACATTTGTTTTTCCAGGCCCAGGACAAACTCACCCACAAGCGGCAGCAAGAGGATGACCAATCCCATGCCCAGAATAATCTTTAATTCGAAGTTAATCGCAAATACATTGATCTGCGGAATGACCTTCATCAAAATACCCATACCCAGCTGGCCGATCAATTCGGCCGCGAGAATGGGCAAGCTCAGTTTGATGGCCAGTACCGTGCACGACACAAACATCTCGAGCACATAGGTGACCGCTTGCGGGCCAAACATCACGCTGCCAAACGGAATCACCTGCCCGGAATTGAGCAGAATCCGCAGCAGAGTAATATGACCGCCTGCGGCAAAGAACAGCAGCACCATCATGATCTGATAGATTGTGCCAGTCATCGAAACGTTGGTGCCCATCGAAGGGTCGTAGGTTTCTGACATGCTCATGCCCATCTGGGTATCGATCAGGTTGCCAGCCTGCAAAACCACATAAAAAAAGAAGTGGATCAGCAGGGCCACCAGATACCCCAAGGCGAACTCCAACAGAAGTTTTACGGCAAGTTCTATCAGAGTGGCCGGAATCGCTGGCAGTGTATTCACGGTCAGTAAATACACGCTGATCGCCATGACCAAACTGACGCCAGCCTTCACCATCGCCGGAATTTCCGACCGGCCGCCCCACAAGGGGTTTAATACCACAAATCCGGTCATCCGCATCAGAATGAACAGGAACAGCGTCAATTGTGCTTGATCGATCATGCTGCTATCCCCTCGGTTAGCCCAGCATCTGGGTGAATATCATCCGTGTGAATTCCTGCATCGTGGTCAGCATCCAGTTTCCGCCGACCAACATGAAAGCGATAATAAGCAGGAGTTTTGGAACAAATGTCAAGGTTTGTTCATGGATCTGTGTCGCGGCTTGGAAAATGGCGATCAGAATACCGACAGCCATACTCGCAATCAGCATCGGGCCGCCGAGCTTCAACGCGACCCAAATGCCTTGCCGCAAAAGATCAATAATTTCATTCTGATCCAAAGCCTATCCTCCTTTTCCCCGTCAGCGGAAGCCCTGCGCCAGCGTGGAAAACAAAAGCTGCCAGCCATCCACTGTGATAAACAGCAGTAATTTAAACGGCATGGAGATCATCGATGGCGGCAACATAATCATGCCCATACT
>JAUMSA010000265.1 GCA_031293105.1 Butyricicoccus sp.
GACCAGACTCATAAACCGATCGCCGGTGCGGCCTTCGCGATAGCAAGCCGTGCAGAACGAGGGGATATGGCCAAGCTCCAGAAGCCAACGCACAACTTCATCGAGTGTGCGGTTGTCGCTGATCTCAAACTGCGAGGAATCCTCTTCCTCACCGCCGTCGGCGTAACCACCCACGCTTGTGCGCGACCCACCGCTGATCTGCGAAACACCATATTTGATGACCATTTCACGGGTCTTTTTGGATTCACGGGTCGAAACAATCAGGCCGGTATACGGTACCGAGATACGCAGAATAGCTACGATCTTCTGGAACAGTTCGTCTGAGATGCCGTTGGTAAACGAGGATGCGTCAATGTCATCTGCATCGCGCAGACGGGGGACACTGATGGTATGCGGCCCAACGCCATACACGGCTTCCAGATGCTCGGCGTGCATGAGTAGACCGACAAAATCATATTTGTACAGGTTCAGACCAAACAGCACGCCGCAGCCGACATCATCGATGCCGCCCTGCATCGCGCGGTCCATCGCCTCGGTGTGATATGCATAGTTATGCTTAGGGCCGGTGGGATGCAGCATCTCATACTGCTCTTTGTTGTAGGTTTCCTGGAACAGGATATAAGTACCAATCCCGGCATCCTTGAGTTTTTTGTAGTTTTCGACCGTTGTGGCCGCGATATTGACATTCACACGGCGGATGGCGCCGTTTTTGTGTTTGATGGAATAGATGGTATCGATACCCTCGATAACATATTCGATTGGATTGTTGACCGGGTCTTCACCGCATTCGAGCGCTAGGCGTTTGTGCCCCATATCCTGCAATGCAATGACTTCGCGGCGGATTTCATCCTGGGTCAGCTTTTTGCGCGCGATGTGCTTGTTTTTCATGTGATAAGGGCAATAGGTGCAGCCATTGACACAGTAGTTGGACAGATATAGCGGCGCAAACATGACGATACGGTTGCCATAAAAGGCCTGTTTGATCTTGGTAGCCTGGGCAAAGATACGCGCAAGCGCATCCTTGTCTTCACACAGAAGCAGAACCGCTGCTTCGCGATGACTCAGACCTTTGCAAGCGTCGGTTTTATCAATGATCTGATTCACCAGTTCCAAATCGTTCTTGTGCGCTTCAGCGTAAGCCAGCGTATCCAAAATTTCCTCATGGTTGATAAATTCCTCGGCCTTCGAGGAGTGGGGATCGTACATAATCATAGCCTTCTTTCTCTCTCATACGGGGGTTTTACCCCGGCTTCTTAGTTCTTCCTCAAGTTGACAGCGGCCTTCGGCGATGGTAGTTTCCGAAAATTCCGCCGGATAAATTTGGTACAGTTTGCGCAGACGGGAGGGGGTCACCTTCCGCATAACGACATTGCCGCCCGATTCATATACGCGGTCGGCAACCGCTCGGTCCAACACCCCCAAGGCCGTGGTAACCGGCAGGTTGGCATGCGGCAGCAGTAGACGAGCCAGTGCGACAGCGCGCAGGGTTAGCATGGCGCTGCCATGTGGCTGAGTGCCGAGTGGCGTGTCCGGGTGCGGTAAAAACGGGCCGATGCCCGCCATATCGCACGGGATACTGCGCAAAAGCAGCAAATCATCCGCAATGGTTGCAGCCGTTTGACCGGGCAGGCCGATCATAAACCCGCCACCGGCTTCCAAACCAGCTTTTTTGATATCCCGCAGGCAGCGTACCCGCTCCTCCAGACAGGAATCCGGATGCAAGGCGGCATACAGCTTCGGGTCGGAGGTTTCATGCTTCAAAAGGTAGCGGTTGCAACCAGCCGCGCGGAATTGCCGATAGGCTTCGGCCGGAAATTCGCCGCAGGACAGTGTTATGGCGATTGTCGGGGCAGCCTTTTTAATGCGGGTGACAATATCCGATAACATGTCAGGGGTATAGTATGGGTCCTCGCCCGATTGCAGCACGACGGTTTGGTAGCCATTTTCTGCGGCTTCGAGCGCAGTCTGGACGATTTCGTCCGGCTCCAACCGAAAACGTACCAACCCGGTATTGTGGCAGTTGAGGCCACAGTACTGGCAGGAACGCCTGCAATAATTGGAAAATTCGAGCAATGCGCGAATGCGAACGGTATCTCCAAATTGCGCACGGCAGACAGCCCCCGCCTGCGCAAAGATCGGTGCAAAAGTTTGCTCGTCCGATTGCAGCAGGTCGATTAGGGTAGAACGGTCGAGCGTCATGCAGAACCTCCTACTTTTTGCGTGATGGTTTTAACATTGATACCACGCAGCATGCCAAGCTTACCGGATAAGGCGCTTACAACCGATTGCGGCGCATCCATGACCACGCTGATAATCGCGACACCCCGGTCATGATAGGGGATTCCCATGCAGCCGACAATGTATTCCCCATATTCATGCAGCAGATGATTGAGCTTTTCGGTCGCGGTCAGGTCCTCTACGATAATCCCCAATAGCGCAATACGTGTTTCTTCCATAAAAAATCCTTTCAAGCAATAAAAAATCCCGTGCCAAGCGGACACGGGAAAACACAAAAGAACCTTTGCTGTTTGGAAGAGTCCAAGCAGCGC
>JAUMSA010000343.1 GCA_031293105.1 Butyricicoccus sp.
CCGATATGGAGGACATACCGATGAAAAAGATTTCCGAAAAACAACAACGAATTTTAGATTATATCAGTCAATACACCGCCCAGCAGGGCTATCCGCCTTCAGTGCGCGAGATCTGTGCCGAAGTGGGGTTGTCGTCGCCCTCGACCGTGCATTCCCACCTGAAGCGCCTGCGCGAAATGGGCTACCTGGAAAAGGACGACCACAAAACACGTGCCCTATCGGTGCGCGGCGGTGCGGCTATGGTCGGCCGGGTGCCCATCTTGGGCAAGGTCACGGCCGGTATGCCCATTTTGGCCGTCGAAGAAGTCGAAGGCTATGTGCCCTATGAGGGTGCGGGCAAATATGGAGAACATTTTGCGCTGCGCATCAGCGGCGAATCGATGATTGGCGCTGGTATTATGGACGGGGATTTGATTATCGTGCGCAAGGAAGCCACCGCACGCTCGGGCCAGATCGTCGTGGCACTCATCGAGGACGAAGCGACCTGTAAGCGCCTGCTGTTGCAGGACGGCGAAGTCTGGCTCATGCCTGAAAACCCGGCCTATCCGCCCATTGACGGCAGCGAATGCTCGTTTTTGGGTGTTGTGGTGGCGGTTTATCGGGAATATCACGTCTGATGTCGAACCTATCCGATAGTGTGCGCTTTGTGCGGGGATTTGGCCCGAAAAAGGCACAGCTTCTGGAGAAAATGCAGATTTTCACGCTAGAAGATGCGCTGCATTGCTATCCGCGCGATTATGAGGACCGCACGCGGCAAAAGTGCATCGCCGACCTCCGGGACGGCGACCGGGTGACCATCCGGGCCATTGTCGGCACCGCGCCGGTGGTGCGCCACATCCGAAAAGGCATGGATCTGACCAAGCTGACCATCTTTGACGGTTCGGGCACGCTGGGAGTGACCTATTTTAACAACAAATATGTTGTGGCCCAGCTGCGCGAAGGGGAGGAATACCTGTTTTTCGGCCGGGTGCAGGGCGAGGGACGGCAGCGCATGTTGCTGTCGCCTGTGCATGAAAAATGCCAGACCGGGTTGGAAACCGGGCGCATTGTGCCGGTGTACCCGCTGACGAGCGGGCTTGGACAGAAGGATATGCAGCGGCTGACCGATGCGGCTTTGGCGTGCGAGTTACATGCTATGCCCGACCCCATTCCGCCCGAATTGCGGGCACAATATGACCTGCCTGACCTGGCAGCTGCGGTGCGATATATCCATCGGCCGCACGATCTGGAAGAGGTGCAGTCAGCCCGGCGACGGATGATTTTCGAAGAACTTTTTCTGCTTTGCTGCGGCTTGCAACGCCTCAAAGAGCGGCGGCGGGAAGAAGCGGGACTGCTGTTTGCAAACACCGACCTGACCGCATTTTGGCGTGCTCTAGGCTTTCCACCCACTGGGGCACAGCGGCGCGCCGTGGACGATTTGGTGCGGGACGTCGCTTCGGGCAAACCGATGAACCGGCTGGTGCAGGGTGATGTCGGGTCGGGTAAAACGGTTGTGGCCGCCGCGCTGTGCGCCCTGGCGGCCCAGAATGGCTATCAGGCCGCCGTTATGGCACCGACCGAAATCCTGGCGACGCAGCACGATGCATCTTTACGCGAATTGTTCGGCAAGCTTGGCGTCACCGTCGAACTGCTGACCGGCTCCATGGGGGCCAAAGCCAAGCGGGAAGCCTTGGCACGCATTGCGTCTGGACAGGCGCAAGTGGTCGTTGGGACGCATGCGCTCATTCAAAAAGGCGTAGAATTTGCCAAGCTGGGCGCAGTCGTGGCCGATGAGCAGCACCGCTTCGGCGTCGCGCAGCGCGCCAGCCTGCGCAGCAAGGGACAGATGCCGCATACGCTGGTCATGTCGGCAACACCCATCCCGCGTACACTGGCGCTGATTCTGTATGGCGATTTGGACGTGTCGGTCATCGATGAGCTGCCGCCCGGCCGTACGCCAGTCGCAACCTATGCGGTCGGGGAACGCATGCGCCGCCGCATCGAAGCTTTTATGGAAAAACAGATCGCCGCAGGCGGGCAGGTGTATGTCGTTTGCCCGCTCGTGGAAGAAGGTGAGGGCGAGGTGCGGCTCAAAAGCGCCGAGGAACATGCGCTCACCTTGCAGCGCGCGCTGCCCGGACGACGTATCGGTGTGCTGCATGGCCGCATGAAACCGGCCGAGAAGGATGCGGTGATGACCGCCTTTGCGGGCGGTCTGCTTGATGTGCTGGTTGCCACGACGGTCATCGAAGTCGGGGTCAATGTCCCCAATGCCAACCTCATGGTCGTGGAGGATGCCGACCGGTTTGGGCTGTCTCAGCTGCACCAGCTGCGCGGCCGGGTCGGTCGCGGACGAAGGGAATCGTTCTGCATCTTCTTCGGTGCGGACAAGGGACAAAACGCGCGCGAACGGCTGCGTATTTTGGCGGATACGAACGACGGGTTTGAGATCGCGCGCGCCGATCTGGCGCAGCGCGGGCCGGGCGACTTTTTTGGCAAGCGGCAGCATGGCCTGCCGGGCATCAAGATGGCCGATTTAGCGTCCGATATGCAGCTGATGCAGCAGGCACGCGAGGAAGCCGAGCGGCTGCTGGAAGCGGACCCGCACCTCGTGCGCTATCCGGCGCTGCGAGAACGGGTGGAGCGTATGTTCCGCCCGGATAACGGCGAGATCTTTAATTAGAAGCGGGGAGGCCCGGCGCACTGCCGGGCCTTGCTGCTGTTTGCAAGATGGCGTAAAATGCGTTTTTTTGACATTGTAAAGAGGAGAAATCTATGCTAAAATATGAGAAGCTCATGGTGGGAAGGACGGAATTTTTGTGATTATTCTGGGACTTGACCCCGGCTATGGTACAACCGGTTATGGGCTGGTCAAATACGAAGGCAACCGGTTTACCCCCATCCAGTACGGCGCGATCACGACGCCGGCCGGGCAACCGCTGTACCACCGTCTGTGCGAAATCTATGAAGACGTAGGCACGTTGGTCGATACCTTCCACCCCGAAGCGGTCGCGGTGGAAGAACTGTTTTTCAATACGAACATCACGACCGGTATCCAGGTTGCGCATGCGCGCGGGGTCATCCTGCTGGCGCTGGCGCAAAAGGGCCTGCATCCGGTTTCCTATACGCCGTCCCAGGTCAAGCAATCGGTCGTGGGATACGGCAAAGCCGAAAAACGGCAGGTGATGGAGATGACAAAATCCATGCTGGGGCTTTCCAAAATCCCTCGGCCGGACGATGCCGCCGATGCGCTGGCCATCGCGATTTGTCACGGACACGCCAGCCGCTCAAAACTGTGGGAGAAATAAAGCATGTTTTATTATGTAGAAGGCCGCGTTGCCCTGCTCGAGCAGGGGCTCGCGGTGATCGACTGCGGCGGGGTGGGCTATGCTTGCCATACGTCGCAAAATACGGTCGGTAAGCTCAAGGTTGGGGAGACCGCACGGCTGTATACCTATCTCTATGTCCGCGAGGATATTTTTGAACTGTTTGGCTTTGGCGACGCCGAAGAACTGAACTGTTTTAAAATGCTCATCAGCGTATCGGGCGTCGGCCCCAAGGCGGCCCTGGCGATTTTGTCCATTGCCACCCCCAGCCAGCTTGCGCTGGCCATCATCACTGAGGATTCCAAAATCCTCACTCAGGCGCCCGGCATCGGCAAAAAGATTGCCCAGCGCATCGTGCTCGAACTGCGCGATAAGATGAGCAAGGGACAGCTCGAAGGCGCGGCGGGCAAGGCGGCGGAGGCCATCGCCGTTCCGCAGAAGGGGACGGTCAACCATACGCAGGAGGCCGTAGCCGCGCTGATGGTGCTTGGATACAGCCAGGCCGAAGCCTTTTTGGCCATGGAAGGGCTGAACACGGCCGAGATGGAGGCCGAGGACATCATCCGGCAATGTCTGAAGAAACTTGCAACCCAGTAAGGATGTGACACATTGAGCATCGAATTTTCGGGCGGTATGGCCGACGACGAACGCATCGTTTCCAGCCGCCAGATGAAGGACGACGAGGCGGAAAATTCCCTGCGCCCGAAGTCCATGGACGAATACATCGGGCAGACCAAGGCCAAGGAAAATCTGTCGGTGTTCATCGAAGCGGCGCGCCAGCGCGGCGAACCGCTCGACCATACGCTGCTGTATGGCCCGCCCGGCCTTGGCAAGACGACCTTGGCCGGTATCATCGCCAATGAGATGGGCGTGAACATCCGCGTAACTTCGGGCCCTGCGATCGAAAAAGCGGGAGATTTGGCCGCTCTATTGACAAACTTAAGCGAAAATGATATTTTATTCATCGATGAAATTCATCGGCTGAACCGCAGCGTGGAGGAGATTTTATATCCCGCCATGGAGGATTATGCGCTGGACATCATCATCGGCAAAGGGCCGAGTGCGCGCTCCATCCGGCTGGATTTACCCCGGTTCACCCTCATCGGCGCGACGACGCGCGCCGGACAAATGACCTCCCCCTTGCGCGACCGGTTTGGTGTGATGCTGCGGCTGGAACTGTACAGCCCCGAAGAACTGGAACAGATCGTCACCCGCTCGGCGGGGATTTTGGGCGTACATAGTCGCTATGACGGTGCTCTGGAGATCGCCCGCCGCTCGCGCGGCACGCCGCGTATCGCCAACCGCCTTTTGCGGCGCGTGCGCGACTTTGCCCAGGTCAAGGGCGATGGCGTCATCACCCGGGAAACGGCGGATATGGCGCTCAAAGCGCTGGAAATTGACGAATTGGGGCTGGACAATATCGACCGCCGTATGCTTCGCAGTATTATCTTAAACTACAACGGTGGCCCGGTGGGCCTGGAAACCCTTGCCGCAACCATCGGCGAGGAAGCGATTACCCTGGAAGACGTATATGAACCCTATCTCATGCAGATCGGTTTCTTGAACCGCACGCCGCGAGGACGCTGCGTGACCCTGCGTGCGTATGAACATCTCAAAATGGAGCCGGCGGATGGTCAGCAACATTTCTGAGTCAACAAAAATGAATAAGGTCAGGTGTTAATTTTGGGAAAATATTTTGGAACAGACGGCGTTCGCGGCGTAGCGAACGTAGAATTGGACGCCATGCTGGCGTTCAAGATCGGTGCAGCGGCTGCGTATATTTTGACCCAGGAGCGTGAGCATGGCGGCAAGGCCAAGTTGCTCATCGGCAAGGATACCCGTATCTCGTCGGACATGTTGGAAAATGCCCTGATCGCGGGCATCTGCTCGGTCGGCGCAGACGTGGAACCGCTTGGCGTCATTCCGACCCCGGCCATTGCATACTTAACCATCAAGCATAAGGCCGATGCCGGCATCGTCATTTCGGCCAGCCATAACTCCTATGAGTACAACGGTATCAAGATTTTCGCGGGCAGCGGCTACAAGCTGTCGGACGAACTGGAAGCCCGTATTGAGGAGTATATTGACAATTTTGACCGCGTACCCAAGGCCAGTCATGCGTCGCTGGGCCGCGTGCTCAAGAGTGCGATCGACCCGGTGGTCGAGTACACCGATCACCTGGCTGAAACGGTGGACGGCGACCTGTCCGGTCTGCGTGTGGCCGTGGACTGCGCCAACGGCGCTTCGTCGACGACCATCACCCGTCTGATGCGTCTGCTCGAATGCAAGGCCGACTACCGTTTCTACGAGCCGGACGGCATCAACATCAACGACGGCTGCGGCTCGACCCATCTGGAAAATTTGCAGGAGCGCGTGCGCAAGGGCGATTTTGACTTGGGCGTGGCCTTTGACGGCGACGCCGACCGTTGCTTGATCGTCGATGAAACCGGCGAAGTGCTCGACGGCGACCGCATCATGGCGGTGTGCGCGGTGCGCATGAAGCAGCAGGGCAAGCTGCGCGGCGGCGCATTTGTAGCGACCGTGCTGTCCAATATGGGCTTGCATGCATATGCCAAGAAGATGGGCGTTAAGATCGAGTGCGCCAACGTGGGCGACCGCTATGTGCTCGAAATGATGCTCGACAAGGGTTATATCCTGGGCGGCGAACAGTCGGGCCATGTAATTTTCCTGGAATATGCTTCCACGGGTGACGGCCAGCTGACCGCGATCCAGTTTATGAATATCCTTAAGCATAGCGGCAAGAAGTGCTCGGAGATCGCGGCCGAAGTCGTACCGTGGCCGCAGGTTATGCTCAATGTTCCGGTGCCGAATACCGAGAAAAAGACCATTGCACAGCGTCCGGAAGTGGCAAAGGCCATCGAAGAGGCTGAAAACAGCCTGGGCGAGGGCCGTATCCTCGTACGCGCTTCGGGAACCGAGGCGTTGGTGCGCGTTATGGTCGAGGGCCTGGACGCGGAAAAAGTGGATGCCGCGGCAAAAAGTGTTGCAAAGACCATCGAGTCTATTGTATAATGTAGGTTGCATAGGCAGAGCTGCCAGAAATGTGCAGTTCTGCCTATTCGTCTTTTTGTTTGATAGGAGGTGGGAAAACCGAAACAACTGCATACGAAGCGCCAGGACTGCGTCACCGCCCGTGCCGCAGTTGACGAGGTAAGGATTGATCGAAAGATTCGGCGGATGATCCTTCGGCCAAGAGTGGGTTGGTCGTCAGTGGCTTCTCAAAAAGCGGGAGCGATCCCGTAACAAGGAAGTTCGCATAACGCACTATTTTTATACCCTTTTTTAGAAATTTACCGTGTTTTTATATTCTTAGGAGGACTCAAACTATGTGTGGAATCGTTGGTTTTACCGGTCGGGACAATGCGCTGCCGATCCTGTTGAAAGGTCTGTACAGCTTGGAATACCGCGGCTATGACTCAGCGGGTATCGCGGCCTTTACCGAAAAGGGCTTGGAAGTCATCAAGGCGCGCGGACGCATTTCCAACCTGGAAGAGCGCATTCGGGAAAGCGGCGGCCTGTGTTCCTGCTGCGGCATTGGCCACACGCGTTGGGCGACCCATGGCGAACCGTCTGACCGGAATTCCCACCCGCATTTGGGTGGCAAGGACGGCAAGAGCGGCAAGATTGCCGTGGTGCATAACGGCATCATCGAAAACTATCTGGAGCTGCGGGAACGTCTGGAAGCGCACGGCTATGTGTTCCAGTCGGATACCGACACCGAAACGGTTGCCCATCTGGTGGACTATCTGCACACGGGCAAAAAAGAGGATTTGGGCATGACCGTGCTCAAGGCGGTCAGCATGCTGCGTGGCTCGTATGCAC
>JAUMSA010000344.1 GCA_031293105.1 Butyricicoccus sp.
ATCCTATACTTAGACAATAGAGGATCGGCGAGAGTCGGAAATAGGCCGCGCATCCCCCTTGGCGAGCACAACCCATATTTTGTGGTTTGCTCTTTTTTTGTGGCAAAGGGACGAGGCGCTGAAGGGTCATTTCCACGCCGACATGTGTAAAAACAGGAGGATATCACATGAAAAGACTGTTAAGCATGCTGCTGGCTGGCGCGCTGGCTTGCACGTTGTTGGCGGGCTGCGGTGGACAGGATACCCCGGCGGCTTCTGACGCGGGTGCAGATGGAAGTTCTGCGGGTACACAGGGCCTGTTCGCGCCTGTCCCGAAGGACGAGATCAAGGTCGGCGTCGTGCATATCACTAACCCGGCTGAGGGCACCGGCTACACTTACACCCATGACCTGGGCATCCAGGGCATGCAGGAAAATCTGGGCCTGTCGGACGACCAGATCATCCGCAAGAACGACATCGACGACCAGGATGCCACCAAGATCCAGACGGCTCTGGAAGAACTGGTTGAGGAAGGCTGCAACATCATCTTTGCAACCTCTTGGGGCTACATGGATTACGTTGAGCAGATCGCGGCCGAGTATCCGGAAGTCATCTTCTGCCACGGCACCGGTTATAAGTCCAATGGTTCCAACTTTACCAACTACTTCGGCAAAATCAACCAGGCGCGTTACCTGTCCGGTATCGCAGCTGGTATGAAGACCGCATCCAACAAGATCGGTTACGTTGCTGCACAGAACAATGAAAACGGCGAGGTTACTTCGGGTATCGACGCATTCGCCATGGGCGTTGAGTCGGTCAATCCGGATGCCAAGATCTATGTCAAGGTCACCGGTTCCTGGTTTGATCCGGAAGGCGAAGGCCAGGCGGCCAAGGCCCTCATCGACATGGGCTGCGACGTGATCGCACAGCACTGTGATACCGCAAACCCGGCGCTCGAAGCACAGAACGCAGGCGTTTATGCGGTTGGCTATAACTCCGACATGTCCGAAAAGGCTCCCAAGTCGACGCTGACTTCGGTTATGTGGGACTGGTCGGTTTACTACACCCAGGCGGTTCAGTCGGTCATCGACGGCACCTGGACGGGTGAAAACTACTTCGGCGATATGAAGGACGGCCTGGTCGTACTGGCGCCGTGCTCCGACCTGTGTGCAGAAGGCACCCAGGAGAAGATCGACGAAGTCAAGGAGCAGATTCTGAACGGTACTTGGGACGTCTTTGACGGCAAGACCGAATACGAAACCAACGACGGCCAGAAGGTTACCCTGAAGGCTGAAGATTACGGCTCCTGCAACTGGTACTATAAGAACGTCGAAGTTGCATAAGCACACAGAAGCTTCCAAAGAGGCGGTCATACTTGGCCGCCTCTTTTGGCCATTTCGGACGATTGAGGGAAAACTATGAACGAATATGCAATCGAATGCCGGGGGATTACCAAAACGTTCGGCACCGTGGTCGCAAACGACAATATCGACCTGAATGTGCGCTATGGGGAGATTCTGGCGCTGTTGGGCGAGAACGGGTCGGGCAAGACCACGCTGATGAATATGCTGTCCGGCATCTATCATCCGGATAAAGGCACCATCCGGGTCGGCGGGCAGGAGGTCACCATCCGCACGCCCGAGGACTCGATGGCGCTCGGCATCGGGATGATCTATCAGCATTTTAAGCTGGTGGATGTCTTTAACGCCATGGACAACATTGCGCTTGGTACGCCGGGTCGCCGTCTGTCGGCCAAAGTGCTGCGCGAAAAGGTGCGCGAGATTGGCCGCTCGATCGGCCTGGAGGTCGACCCCGACCAGTATGTATACGACATGTCGGTGTCGGAAAAGCAGACGGTCGAGATTTTAAAAGTGCTGTACCGCGGGCAGAAAATCCTGATTTTGGACGAGCCCACCGCGGTTCTGACCCCGCAGGAAACCGAGAAACTGTTTGCCATCCTACGTAAGATGCGCGAGCAGGGCTGTGCGGTCATCATCATCACCCACAAGCTCAACGAGGTTATGGCCATCTCCGACCGGGTGACCATTCTGCGTAAGGGCAAGTATATCGATACAGTTGAAACCGCTCAGACCGACGAAAAGAAACTGACCGAACTCATGGTCGGCCGTCCGGTTTCGCTCGCCATTGAGCGCACCGACCCGGTTGACCCGCAGACCATCCTCAAAGCGGTCGATTTGACCATCCGCAAGCCGGACGGCTCGATCGCCATCGACGACGCCTCCTTTGAGGTGCGTTCGGGCGAGATTTTGGGCATTGCTGGCATCGCCGGCTCGGGGCAGAAAGAGCTGTGTGAAGCTATTGCCGGCCTGTGTCCGGCCGAAAAGGGCGCGGTGCTCTATCACAAGGAAAACCTGATCGGCAAAACGCCGCGTGAGATCTTCAAACTGGGCGTACATCTGGGCTTTGTACCCGAGGACCGTCTGGGCATGGGTCTGGTTGCCTCCATGGGCATGGTAGGCAATATGATGCTCAAGACCTATGACCAGAACAAAGGCCCGTTCGTGGATAAGAAACCGGCGCGCAAGCAGGCCGAACATCTGGTGGAACGGCTGAGCATCGTCACCCCGTCGGTGGATACGCCGGTGCGGCTGATGTCGGGCGGCAACGTACAGAAGGTGCTGCTCGGCCGCGAGATCGAATCCGAGCCGCAGGTGCTGATTACCGCCTATCCGGTGCGCGGCTTGGACATCAATTCGTCGTATACGGTGTATGAACTGCTGGGCGAACAGAAGAAAAAGGGCGTTGCCATCGTCTATATCGGCGAGGATTTGGACGTGCTGCTCGAACTGTCCGACCGCATTCTGGTGCTGTGTCATGGCAAGGTGACCGGTGTGGTCGACGCCCGCCAGACCACTAAGGATGAAATTGCCATGCTCATGGTCGGCGGCGGAAAGGAGGCGGACGCATGATTCGTGTTGTCAAAACCAAAGAGAAAAACGCACGGCAGATGGCCCTCATCCGCTTGGGCGCCTTCCTGCTGGCGCTGTGCGCGGGCGGCCTGTTCGTGCTGGTGCTGGGATACAATCCGTTTGAGATTTACGGCACCATCCTGTCGGGTGCGTTCCGCTCCAAGATGGCCGTCCAGTCCACGATCAAGTTTATGATTCCGCTGCTGATTGCGGCTTTAGGTGTCACGCTGTCGTTTAAAATGAAGTTCTGGAATATCGGCGGCGAAGGACAGATCATCATGGGCGCCGTATTTGCCACCTATTTTGCGCTCTATCACGAGAACTGGCCGTTCCCGGTGCTGTTTGTCGTCATGCTGCTGGCCGGTATCGTGGGCGGCGGCGTATGGGCGCTCATTCCGGCGTTTTTCAAGACCCGGTTCGGCACCAACGAAACCCTGTTTACCCTGATGCTCAACTACATTGCGCTGTATCTCGTAAGCTGGCTCCAGGAAGGCCCCTGGCGTGACCCGAACGCCAACGGCTTCCCCAAGATTCCTAGCTTTGCCCCCGATGTCACGCTGCCCAAGGTCTTGGGTGTGCAGATGGGCTGGATTATTGCGCTGATTCTGACCGTTGTCCTCTTCGTGTACCTTAAGTACACCAAGCATGGTTATGAGATTTCGGTCGTCGGCCAGAGCAAGGCCACGGCCGCCTATGCCGGCATGCGAGTCAACCGCATTGTGCTGCGCACCATGTTCCTGTCCGGCGCGGTCGCCGGTATCTGCGGTATGGTACAGGTCGCGGGTTCGGACAAGACCCTGACCACCGGTGTGGCCGGTGGCATCGGCTTTACGGCGATCATCGTCGCATGGCTGGCGCAGCTCAATCCGTTTGGCAGCTTGGTGATTGCGTTCCTGTTCGCCGTACTCGAAAAGGGTGCATCGGTCGTGCAGTCGCAGTTCGGCCTGGCTATCGACTGCGCCGACGTGTTGCAGGGTATTATCCTGTTCTTTGTCTTAGGTTGTGAATTCTTTATCCGGTATCGTTTTGTGCGCGACGCAGGCGCACCCAAGGAAGGGGGAAAGACCGATGCTGCTCATTAAATTCCTGGTCGCGGCCATCGGCGCAAGCACACCGCTGCTGTTTGGCACCGTGGGTGAGATTTGCGCGGAAAAAGTCGGCCACCTGAACTTGGGCGTCGAAGGCATGATGTCGATTGGCGCTTGTGCGGGCTTTATGATCGGCATGCAGACCGATTCCTTTGTGCTGGCGCTGCTGGCAGCCTTTGTAGCCGGGGTGCTCAGCGCGCTGATCTATGCCGTGCTGACCGTTACGTTTCTGGCCGACCAGAACGTATCCGGCCTGACGCTGACCATTTTTGGCGTGGGCCTGGCCAACTTTATTGGCATTTACATGCTCGGCAAAACCGAGGATGGCACGCTCAAACTGGGCGAGGGCATCACGGCCGCCATGCGCGGCATCCATATCCCGGGGCTGAGCGACCTGCCGGTGGTCGGGGAACTGGTATTCTCGTACAGCCCGTTTGTCTATCTAGGCATCGTCATCGCTGTGGCGCTCAGCCTGTTTTTCAGCCGTACCAAGGCGGGTCTGAACGTGCAGGCCATTGGCCACAATCCGGCATCCGCCGATGCAGCGGGCGTCAGCGTGACCCGGTGGAAGTACACCATGATTCTGCTGGGCGGCGGCATCTGCGGCATTGGCGGCGCGTACTGTGCCATGATTATCAACAGCGGCGTCTGGATTTCGGACAACGTCGGCGGTCTGGGCTGGATTGCCGTCGCGCTGGTCATCTTTGCCAAGTGGAATCCGATGTATGCCATTTGGGGCTCGTTCATCTTTGGCGCCCTGCGCGTACTGAAGTATTACGTACCGCGCACGGTGGTGCCCATCCCGACGGCATTTTATGATATGTTGCCGTTCGCGATGACGGCCATCATTCTGGTGATCAGTTCGATCCGCAAAAAGCGGGACCGCAATCTGCCCGGCAATCTGGGCGTTGGATATTTCCGCGAAGAGCGATAAAACAAAAAGGCGATGGTTCAAAGCCATCGCCTTTTTGCTTAGGATACCAGAGCCTCCAGCATCTTATTGAGTTGGTCGGTTTCCATATAGCCCGGCCATCCGAGTAGCACTTCCCCTTCGGCGGAAACGAACAGGGTGGCCGGGAAGCCGGTCACACCGCAGGAAATGACCGCCTCCATGTCGGTGTCAAAATAGACCGGGAAGGTGTAGCCATTGTCGGCAATATACTGCTTGCCCTTCTCGACGGTTTCCTGATGGCCATCCACCGCGTCGATCATCACAAAATTGATGCGGTCACCATAGGTTTCATAGGCCGTCTGAAAATCGGGCAATTCCTTCTTGCAGTAGGCGCACCAGGTGGCCCAGAAATTGATGACCGTCGGCTTGCTGGTCAATGTGCTGCTTTCGACCGGGTTTCCCTCGGTGTCGGTGATGGTAAAGGACGGCAGCATGACCGGCTCCTTTTCCTCAGACGATGCGCTGCTCTGGGCTTCTGTCTGGGCAATGAGTTGTTTGGATTGCTGGGTAGATAGGAACGAATAGCCCACGCCAGCCAACACTAGCACTACGACCAGCAGGCCAACCCATATAATTGTTTTTTTCATATCCTTTCTCCTTTAACCACCGAGCAACGTCAGCAGGCGTCCCATCCAGCCGGCCATCATCATGAGGCCGACGAATACCAGAAACCCACCACAAACTCGGTTGATGATTTGATAATGCTGTTTGATGAACTGAAAGGCGCCCTTGAGCGAGTCAATAATCAGGGCACTGACCAAAAACGGGATACCAAGCCCCAAAGAATAGCACAAGAGCATCAAAATCCCTTGCAGGGCCGAACCGTGCTGGGATGCGAGCAGAAGCGCGGAACCCAAAAATGCGCCCACACAGGGGGTCCAGCCAATCGAGAAGATCAGGCCAAACAGCAGGGACGGGAAAAATCCATGCCCGGTCGGGCTGACCTGCAAGCGCATCGTGCGCTCCAAAAAGCCCAGCCGCAGCACGCCCATAAACGACAGGCCGAACAGGACAACGATGGCGCCGGTCACGACATTGACCGCAGTTTGATGGGTGCGCAGCAGATTGCCCAGGCTGCCGGCCAGTCCGCCGAGCGCCAGGAACATGATGGTAAATCCGGCGACAAAGCCGAGCGCGCCGCGCAGGGTCTGTGTACGTGATGCCTGCCCGCCCGCGAAATACGACAGATAGATGGGCAGCATGGGCAGCAAACAGGGGGAGATGAATGTAATAACCCCTTCCAGAAAAACGATTAGGTATTGCATAGGTCCTCCTTGCCCCGGAAATTGCGTTTCCTTTTCAGCGGGGGTATGGTATAATAAAAGAACCAAATCCCCCAGTTTTCCGGGATGATATCAGCATACCATGAGGTGAGCGAAATGTCTAATGTAATTATTGTGGGCGGCGGTCCAGCCGGGATTTCGGCTGCCCTTTATACGGTGCGCGCCGGATTGGACACCACCATTATCCACAACGGGGTGGGCGCACTGGCCAAGGCCCATGCCATTGAAAACTATTA
>JAUMSA010000355.1 GCA_031293105.1 Butyricicoccus sp.
CTTGATGAGCTCCATGATGACGAAGCCCGCGAAAATGTTGCCGAATAGACGCATACAAAGCGACAACGGGCGGATGCCGATCTCCATGATGTTGAGCGGCGTCACGATTGCCACCGGCTCTGTAAACTTTTTCAGGCCGCCGCCCAGCCCGTGATAACGGATTTGCGAGCCGTAGATCAGCACCGCGCTCATCACGGCTAGACCAGCTGTGACGTTCAGGTCCTTGGTCGGCGGCGCAACGCCGAACAGGCCGGACACATTGGCCAGCGCCAGATACAGGCCGACCGTGCCCAGATACGGCGCGAACGTGCGCCAATGGGCTTCGCCGAGCGAATCGCGGCAAAAGTTGTTGATAAAGCCAACCAACATTTCCGCAGCTATCTGACGCCGTCCGGGTTTTTTGCGCATCCCATGCGTCAGCCAGATTGCCACCAGTACGAGCACAAGCATGATTGCCCATGTCACAACTGCGGATTCCGGCACCGGTATTCCACCGAATAGCGGGATCTCAAACGCCGTATGCGTCTGCAACTGCGCATTGAGCTCCGCTTTGATTTCCTCCAATAGGTATCCCTCCTTTTTGATTTGTCAACTTTATGACTTATTATAGCGGCAGGAATATGAAATCGTTCCCTTACGAAAGTAAAAAAAATAAAATGCGCAAAATGCCAGTTTCTGTCGTTCTTGCCCGATTTAATTTGATGCGTTTCGCCTATTATATTTGGATAAGAAAAAACGATATGAAACGATAAGGAGGGGGAGTATCCATGAAAGGCAGCACCCCGTCGGCACAGTTATATGGACAGATCCGAAGAATTCTAGTGGTCTGTATTTGCGTTACCTTGCTTCTGGCCTTTTGCGCCAGCCTGTGGATCAGCCTGCGGCAGGATGCCAAAGTGCGCGATGAGATGCTTTCGAGCTCGGTACAGGTGGCGGCAGGCGGTACATCCCTGCTGATGGAAAACAGCAATGCGGAGCGTTTGCAGGAATATGTCGAGCGCACGGTGCGTGAGATTCCCAATATTGATGTGTTTGCGGTTTACGATGCCGGCGGTACGCCCATTGCGTTTTATGACTTGGACTCGCACTCCAGTGACCTGTCCGGGGTATCCGCGTTAAGCGCCGATATTCTCTCCTATTTCCAAGCGGGTGGAATAACGATGCTGTATAACCACGAAGCGCCCGCCAATGCGGACCGCTGTGCGTATGCTGCGATTTATGATAACAACGGCCAGGTGCGCGGCTTTACCATGGCGGCGATCTACATGCAGTCCATCCACCAGACGCTGCTGCGCACGCTGGCGGTGCATCTGTTTATTGCCATCGCCGCGCTGATGCTCGGCAATCTGCTCAGCCTGCGTCTAACCCGGCACATCAAACAGGAGCTGCTCGGCTATGAGCCGGATGCCTTCCGCCGTCTGTTTTTGCAGCGTAGCGACATCCTGAACGCGCTGGATGAAGGGCTTCTTGCCATTGACCTGACCGGACGCATCACCTATCTCAACCAGTTCGCGGCCGATCTGCTCAAGACAACCCAGCAGGAGGCGCTCGGCCAGCCGCTCAGCACATTCTATCCCGGTTCTACCATCGCGCGCGTGATGAAGACCGGCTGCGCGGAATATAACGTTAATCTGGAATCGATCAAACATATTGCCGTCCTTTCAGACCGTATCCCGCTGTGGCGCAACGGAAAAATAGAAGGCGCGGTTGCCATTTTCCGCAACCGCACCGAAGTCATCCAACTGGCACAGGACCTGACCGGTGTGCGCCACATTCTAGAAGCCCTGCGCTCCTATACGCATGAATTCACCAATAAGTTGCATGTCATTCTTGGCCTGCTGCAGCTCGGGGAAATCAAACAGGCCGAGGACTATGTGCTGCAAATCACCCAGACCCGCGCGCAGTCCATCAGCTTTATTTCCGACCGCATCCACGAGCCGTCCATCGCCGCGCTTTTGATCGGCAAAGCCTACCGCGCAGCCGAGCTGGGTATCCGGTTTGAGCTCACGTCATCCAGCCACCTTCGGGTGGACAACCGGTATATGCCGGCCGGGGGACTGGTGACGGTTATCGGGAACCTGACCGAAAATGCCTTTGACGCTCTGCGCAATGTGCCGGACTCGGTGCCGCGCGAGGTCACGGTCAGCATCCAGGACGGCGCCCATGGGTTGCTGATTAGCGTGGATGATACCGGTCCCGGCATGCCCCCGGAAACTGTCCAGCACATCTTTGAACGGGGCTATTCCACCAAGGGGACGGGGCACGGTACCGGCCTGTCGCTGGTGCAGGATATGGTTTCCGCCTATCACGGCGCCATCCGCGTGGAATCCGAACCCGGGGTCGGCACATCGTTTATCATCACCGTCAACGATCCCTATTAAAAAGAGCAGGAGGGCATTATGTATACCGCTGTTATCATTGAGGATGATCCGATTATCACCCGCCTGAATGCGCGCTATATCGATCTCGATCCCCGTTTTACTCTTTTGAAAACTTTTTCGTCGGCCAATCCCGCGCTGGTTTATTTGCAGAATCATGCGGTGGATTTGATCGTGCTCGATGTGTTTATGCCGCAGATGAACGGCTCCGAGCTGCTGCACATCCTCCGCGTCAAAGGCGTGAATGCGGATGTTATCATGGTCACCTCCGCAAACGACACAGAAACGGTGCAGACCATGATGCGATTGGGTGTGATCGACTATCTGGTCAAGCCGTTTGCCTATGAACGCTTTCAGCTTGCGCTGGAGCATTTTTGCCAGCGCCGGCAGGCGATACAAAACGACACCGTTGATCAGAGTTTGCTCGATCGTGCGCTATTTTCCGATGTACATGGCAGCCCGTCCGCCGCTGTTTCCGCGCCGCCCAAAGGGCTGCAAGCCCAGACGCTCGAGCGGATTGAACGCTATCTCCGCTCCAAACCCGAAGAAGCGCATACCAGCGACGATATTGCGTCGCAAGTCGGCCTGTCGGTGGTGACCGTGCGCCGCTATATGAACTATCTGTCCGAACAGCATATGGTGGAAAGTGAAATGGATTACAGCACCGGCGGCCGCCCTTGCATTGTATACCGTTGTTGGCCGGAGCAAGGTTAGCAAGGCTAGGAGGATAGGTGCCGAGCATACGCGGATTGCATAGTTACTTAAATTGCTCCTTTCGGTGACGCGAAGCGACCACGAAAACATGGTTCACAAATGGCAAAAACTGGCATACAGTAAAGCGGAGGTGGCCATGATGCAACAAACCTGGACCATTCAAACCAGCATCCGTTCGCCCGCCGCAGACGCAGGCGAGCGGGAACAACTGCGCGCTTTGTGCCGGCGTCTGCTCGGCATGCCGGGCTGAGCCCATGGATGCGATTTATGCCCGGCAGTCGGTCGAGCGGGAGGACAGTTTGTCCATCGAAGGACAACTTGAGCGCTGTCGGTTTGAGGCAGGCGACCATGACCGGCAGGAATACATTGACCGGGGCTTTAGCGGAAAGGACACCAATCGTCCGGCCTTTCAGCGCATGATGCGGGATGTGCGTGCCGGACGGGTGGAAAAGGTGATTGTCTACCGGCTCGACCGCATCAGCCGCTCGATTCTGGACTTTGCCAAAATGATGGAGGTCTTTAAGCAAAAGCATGTGGAGTTTTTGTCCTCGACCGAGCATTTTGATACCTCAACTCCGATGGGGCGGGCCATGCTGCATATCTGCATCGTCTTCGCCCAGCTCGAGCGGGAAACCATCCAGCGCCGCGTGATGGATACCTATGCCGACCGCAGCAAGCGGGGGTTGTATATGGGCGGGCGGGTGCCCTATGGCTTTGCCCGCAGCAAAATCCGGATGGACGGCGTTTGGACGGCCTGTTATGCGCCGGTGGAGGCCGAAATCGCCCAAGTGCAACGGATTTTTGCCCGGTATGCGGCACCGGATTGCTCGCTGGGGGAGGTGGCGCGCACCATGCAGCAGGAGCCCCACCTGCGCGGCGGCACCTGGAACGCGACCCGACTCAGTGAGATGCTCAAGAACCCGGTATACTGCCAGGCCGCGCCGTGCATCTATGATTTTTTCGCTGAACAGGGCGCCCAAATCGTCCACGACCGGACGGCTTTTCAGGGGCAGGGGTGTTATTTGTTCCGCGGGCAGAGTGTGAATAAGCGCACCGATCTGCAAGGCACCTGTTTGGTGCTGGCCCCGCACGCGGGGGTCATCCCGGCCGAAACTTGGCTGGCCTGTCGCCAAAAGCTGCTGCACAGTGCGCGGTGCGCGCCGCAGGCCGCGCCGCGTACCTGGCTGGCCGGACGGGTCAAATGCCGGAAATGCGGCTATTCCTTGTCGGTCGTTCGTTCCAAGGCAGCGGCTGGGCGGTATTTTGTCTGCTCGGGCAAAGGGC
>JAUMSA010000369.1 GCA_031293105.1 Butyricicoccus sp.
GCCGCGCGCGGATTGGCAAAAGGCCGGAAGAAAAATTGTGTTTTTGATTGTATTTTTGTTTGTTCTATGGTAACATAAAGATAACCTCAAAGGTTGGGAGGAATTATAATGGTAAAACTAATTGTCGGCGGCACCGGTACCGGTAAAACGAAAACCATCATCGAACTGGTAAATGCCGCTGTAAAAGAAGAAAAGGGCAGCGTCGTATGCATCGCAAAGGGCGATAAGCTCAAGTTTGACATCTCGCACGACGCCCGTCTGGTAAACGTCAGCGATTACATGGTAGAAGGCTACAAGGGTCTGCTCGGCTTCCTGTCCGGCATCCATGCAGGCAACTACGACATCACCAAGGTGTACATCGACAGCCTGTACAAACTGCTCGACTGCAAGGACCCGTCGGTTGCAGAGACCTTCCTCAAGGAGCTCGACGCGTTCTCGACCAAGCACAGCGTAGATTTCACCGTTGCGCTGAGCGAGTCCGAGACTTCGATCACCGAGTCCATGAAAAAATACCTGTAATCGTTTTTGGCAATACGCCCCCAGTGTAACATCCTGCCGAGCGCAATGAGCAAAGTTGCGCTCGGCTTTTTGTATATTCCGCGAAAATTCCACAAGAAAGTGTAAAATATTTTTGCGAAATACCGATAAAAAGTGTTTTGCATTTTGGTTCTTTTATGTATAATAAGAGATAGCGTAACGGTTGCACGGTAGGAGGTGCTTTTCATGCGAGGTCTGTCCGGCGTGTGGAAATATCTCGTGTGGGTCACCACGCTCAGCGCTTCCCTGGTCGGGCCGCTGGTGGTCTGTGTACTGGCCGCCCTGTGGCTGCAAGACCGGTTTGCGCTTGGCTCGTGGATTATGCTGGTGGCCATCGCCCTCGGCTTGGCCACGGCAGCCAGCAACCTGCTCAAGTTCTTCCGCTTTATGCAAAAGGAATCCGAACATCACAATCAGGAGGATCACCATGGACGCTTTTGAAGTTGTCCGCGATGAAACGCGGCGCATGCTGCGCGGGTTCATCCCGCTGGCATTTTTGGCGTATGCTGGGTTCGCCCTTTTCGGATACTATCAATGGGGTGTGGCGCTGAGCCTGGCGCTCGGCACCGCCTATACTCTGTTTAACTTCTATCAAATGGCTTGCACGGCCGTCCGGGCCACCCTGCTGGGGGATCCCGTCCGGGCGCAGCGGATGCAATCCAGCCGCTATTTTGTGCGGTATGTGCTCACCGGCGTGCTGCTGGTGGCAGTCATCAAATGCCCACCGCTCAACGCCGTTGCAGCTGCGGTGCCACTGTTCTTTCCCAAGATCCTACTCGCCGCATCCAGCGTATTTCAAAGGAAAGGAGGTTAATGTAAGTGGCTGAAGTAAACGGACCAAAAATATACACGTACCTGTTTGACAATCCCAGTTTGCCGATCACCGAAACGATGGTCAACTACTGGATTGTGATGGTCTTTATCCTGCTGTTATGTATTTTCCTAACCAGCCGGATGGAGAAAATCCCAAAAGGCAAACAGGCGATTGCCGAAAAGATCGTGCTCATGATCGATGGTCTGGTTGAGCAGAATATGGGGCCAAGCTTCCGCAGCTATGCGCCCTATATCGCAACGCTGATGTTCTCGTCGGTATTCGGTTCGCTCGCGTCCTTGGTGACGCTGCGGTCGGTTACGGCGGATCTCAACACCACGCTCGGCTGGGCGCTGATGACCTTTATACTCATCACGTATACAAAGATCAAATATCACGGGCTCGGCGGCTATTTGAAAGGCTTTACCGAACCGATCGTCATCATGGCTCCGCTGAACATTTTGAGCGAAGTTGCGACGCCGATCTCCATGAGCTTCCGTCATTTCGGCAACATCGCAGGCGGTTTAGTTATCACCACCCTGCTGATGAGCGCGTTAAGCGCATTGTCTACGGCGCTGCATCTGCCGATCCCGCTTTTCCAGATCGGTATCCCCGGCGTCACCAGCCTGTATTTCGACCTATTCTCGGCGTGTATCCAGGCATTCATCTTCAGTATGTTGACCATGGCCTACGTTGGCTCTGCCAAGGACTAAAGGCCCAAACGAAAAAGGAAAAAGTTTAGGAGGAAAAATTTATGGATCCGAAAGCATTTGTAGCAGGTATGTCCGCTCTGGGTGCCGGTATGGCGATGATCGCCGGTCTTGGCCCTGGTATTGGTGAAGGTTATGTTGCAGGTCAGGCCTGCTCGGCCATCGCCCGCCAGCCCGAGGCACAGTCCGACGTTACCCGTACCATGATTCTCGGTATCGCAATGGCCGAGTCCACCGGTATTTACGCGCTGGTTATCGCGCTGCTCCTGATTTTCGCAAACCCGCTGGTCAGCCAGTTCTAAGAAACTGCGAAAACAGGACTCCCACTAGAAAGGAGGTAACCGGTGGATATGTTTCAACAGTTTGTCAGCATAGGCGGCTGGAATATCTTAGTCACGATCTGCAACACCATCATCACGTTCCTGATCGTGCGGAAATTCCTGTTTAAGCCGGTGCGCAAGATGCTGGCAGCCCGCGCCGAAGAGGTCCAGGCCATGTATGACCAGGCCGAGGCTGACCGTGCGGAAGCTGCCGCGATGAAGAAGGATTACACCGACTCCATCGCAAACGCCAAGGCGGAGGCGGCACAGATTACCCAGTCTGCCACCCGCCGCGCGACGGTACGCTCCGAGGAAATCCTCGCCGAAGCCAGCCGTCAGGCAACCGATTTGAAGAAAAAGGCCGAGCAGTCCATTGAAATGGAACGCAAGAAGGCCATGAACGAAATTAAGGACGAAATCGCCGATCTGTCGATTATGATCGCGTCCAAGGTGGTCGAAAAGGACATCAACGAGGACGACCATAAGCGCATGATCGAAGATTTCATCGACAAGGTGGGGTGAGCCATGGCAGAAATCGTCAGTGAACGCTATGCGCTCAGCCTGTATGAAGTAGCCAAGGAGGAAAAGAAAACCGCCGAGCTGCTCGAAGAACTGGAAGCGGTCACGCAGGTCTTTGCCGATAATCCGGACCTGATGAAGGTATTAAAGACCCCGTCCATCCCGTTTTCCGACAAAAAAGACACGCTGCAAAACGTATTTGGCGGACGGATTGATCCGTACCTGCTCAATTTCCTCATGCTCATCACCGAGAAGCGCCGCATCGGCCTGCTCCCCGAGATGGCAGAGGCGTACAAGCAGCAGTATTACTTTGAGGAAGGCATCTGCGAAGTGCGCGCCACCACAGCGGCGCCCATGAGCGCAGAGCTGACCGAAAAGCTCAAGGCAAAAATGTGCTCTGTGACCGGCAAGAAGGTAGTCCTCAAAACCAAGGTCGATCCCTCCATCCTGGGCGGCATTGTCGTCAAGGTGAACAACAAGCAGATCGATACCTCGGTCAAGACCCGTCTGCAAGAGCTGGCACAGCAGCTGACTCAAACTATTGCGTAAGGAAGTAGGTGACTTCATGGAATTACGCCCTGATGAAATCAGCACAATCATCAAACAGCAGATCACAAACTACCAGAGCCAGATCAAGCTGACCAACGTCGGTACGGTCGTTACCGTCGGCGACGGTATCGCCCATATCCACGGCCTGGAAGATTGTATGGCCGGCGAACTGCTCGAGTTCCCCGGCGGCGTATATGGCATGGCCCAGAACCTCGAAGAGGATCTGGTCGGTGCCGTTATCCTGGGTTCGGACCAGAACATCCGCGAAGGCGACACGGTTAAGCGCACCAAGCGCATCGTGGAAGTCCCGGTGGGTGAAGCGCTGCTCGGCCGCGTCGTTGACGCGCTGGGCATGCCCATTGACGGCAAGGGTCCCATCCAGACAAGCGAATCCCGCCCGATTGAAATGCCGGCGCCCGGCATCATCGAGCGTACCCCGGTCAACGTACCGCTCCAAACCGGCATCAAGGCCATCGACTCGATGATTCCGATCGGCCGCGGCCAGCGTGAGCTCATCATCGGCGACCGCCAGACCGGTAAAACCCAGATCGGCCTGGATACCATCATCAACCAGAAGGGCACGGGCGTTATCTGTATCTATGTGGCCATTGGCCAGAAGCGCTCCACGGTCGCACAGGTGGCCGAGACCCTGACCGCCGCCGGCGCGATGGATTACACCATCATCGTTGCGGCAACCGCATCCGAATCGGCGCCGCTGCAATACATTGCCCCGTATGCCGGCTGCTCGATGGGTGAATTCTTCATGCACAAAGGCAAGGACGTACTGGTTATTTACGATGACCTCTCCAAGCACGCGGTGGCTTACCGTGCACTCTCCTTGCTGCTCCACCGTCCGCCCGGACGTGAAGCATACCCCGGCGACGTATTCTATCTGCATTCCCGTCTGCTCGAACGCGCCGCAAACCTCAAGGAAGCCGGTTCTCTGACCGCGCTGCCCATCATCGAGACCCAGGCGGGCGACGTTTCGGCCTATATCCCGACCAACGTCATTTCGATCACCGACGGCCAGATCTTCCTGGAAACCGAACTGTTTAACTCGGGCGTACGCCCGGCGGTAAACCCCGGTATCTCGGTATCCCGTGTCGGTGGTAATGCGCAGATCAAGGCCATGAAGAAGGTTGCCGGTACGCTGAAACTGGCGTACTCGCAGTACCGTGAACTCCAGGCATTCGCCCAGTTCGGCTCCGACCTGGACGCCGATACCAAGGCCCGTCTGGATCAGGGCGAACGCATCGTGGAAGTGCTCAAGCAGCCCCAGAACAGCCCGATCCCGGTTGAAAAGCAGGTCATCATCATCTTTGCGGTCGTCAACAAGCATCTGATCGATGTGCCGCGCGAACTGGTCGGCGAGTTCCAGGATGAACTGTTCGCCTACCTGGACGCCAACCACCCGGATATTGCGGCCAACATCCGCGATACCAAGGTGATCGACAACGTCAAGGATGAGCTGACGCAGGCCATTGTCGATTTCAAAGCCAAGTTCCTCTCCGAACGATAAATTTTTCTGATTTTCGGAAGAAGGGAGGATAAAAATGGCTTCCGGCAATATGAAGGACATCAAGCGCCGCATGAAGAGCGTCCAGTCCACCATGCAGATCACCAAGGCCATGGAACTGGTCGCTTCCTCCAAGCTGCGCCATGCCAAGGAGCGCGTCATTCAGTCGCGCCCCTATTTCCAGACAATCTATGAGACCATGGCACGCATCGCAATGGATACCCGGGAGGGTGATTCGATTTACACCAAATCCCGCCCGGTCAAAAAGAGCCTGTTCATCGTCATCGCGGGCGACCGCGGCTTGGCAGGCGGCTATAACTCCAATGTGCTCAAGCTGGCTGCCGCCGAAATGGCGGACAAGACCGTGAGCGTTATCACGGTGGGCAAAAAGGCCCAGGAGCATTACGCCAAGCGCGATGTGGAAGTGCTGGCCGATTATCCCGGCATCGCCGAAACCATGCGCATCCAGGATACGCACAGCATCATCGACGATATGCTGGCCCGCTACAAAAAGGGCGAGATCGACGAAGCCTATCTGTGCTATACCGAGTTTGTTTCCCCGATGACCCAGGAGGCGCGCTGCAAAAAGCTGCTGCCGCTCTCGTTTGCTGAGGAAAATCAGGGAAAGCCCAAGGCACTCACCGAATATGACCCCTCGCCTGAGGCGGTCTTCTCGTTCGTCGTGCCCGAGTACCTCAACGGTATGCTGTATGGCGCTGTGGTCGAAAGCTATGCGTCCGAACAGTCGGCCCGCCGCATGGCGATGGAGTCGGCGTCCGACAACGCAAGCGAAATGATCGAAAACCTCAACCTGTCCTACAACCGCGCACGTCAGGCGGCGATCACACAGGAGATCACCGAGATCATCGCCGGTTCGGGCCAGGTTGGTTCGTAAACCAGAGTGGGGCATCCCCGGAGGGTCATCCCCTCCCCTTCCCACTCTTTCTAGTAAGGGAGTTTTGCCAATGAGTGAGCATAACAAGGGTACCGTTGTCCAGATCATTGGACCGGTACTGGATATCAAGTTTGATGCAGATTCGCTTCCCAAGCTCCTCAATGCCATCACCATCAAGGCCCCGGACGGCCGTACCGTCACCACCGAGGTGGCGCAGCACATCGGCCAGGACACCGTACGCTGCATTTCCATGCAGTCGACCGACGGCCTTGTGCGCGGGATGGAGGCGGTCGACACCGGCTCACCGATTACGGTGCCGGTCGGCCCGCAGAACCTGGGACGTATCTTTAACCTGCTCGGCGAGCCGGTGGACAACAAGCCGCCGGTCAAGGCCGAGATGCGCTGGCCGATTCATCGCCCGGCGCCTTCCTATGAGGATCAGCAGTCCACCACCGAGATCTTTGAAACCGGCATCAAGGTCGTTGACCTGATCGCCCCCTATGCCAAGGGCGGTAAGATCGGTCTGTTCGGCGGTGCAGGCGTCGGCAAGACCGTCCTCATCATGGAGCTGATTAACAACATCGCCAAACAGCACGGCGGTATTTCGGTATTCACCGGCGTTGGCGAGCGTACCCGTGAGGGCAACGACCTGTACAACGAAATGCAGGAGTCGGGCGTTATCGACAAGACCGTTCTGGTGTACGGTCAGATGAACGAGCCCCCCGGAGCCCGTATGCGCGTCGGCCTGTCCGGCCTGACCATGGCCGAATACTTCCGCGACGAAGAAGGCCAGGACGTGCTTCTGTTTATCGACAACATCTTCCGCTTTACCCAAGCGGGTTCGGAAGTATCGGCGCTGCTCGGCCGTATGCCGTCGGCGGTAGGTTACCAGCCGACGCTGGCCACCGGGGTGGGCGCTCTGCGCGCGCGCATCACCGCCACCAATCAGGGCCCGCTCACGTCCACCCACCCCGTCTCCGTGCCT
>JAUMSA010000004.1 GCA_031293105.1 Butyricicoccus sp.
GGATAGTCCACACCGAAGGTGTCCACGGTGACCTTTTTCATCTTCTGCTCCTGGCGGGGACGGTCATGCCAGTCGCGGGGGGTGTTGACGATCTCGTCAACCGCGTCCATGCCCTCGATGACCATGCCGAAGGAAGCATACTGGCCGTCCAGGTGGGGCGAATCCTCGGTCATGATGAAGAACTGGGAACCGGCCGAATCGGGCGCCATGGTGCGCGCCATCGACAGCACACCGCGGGTGTGGTTGAGGTCGTTCTGGAAGCCATTGGAGGTAAATTCGCCGCGGATTTCATAGCCGGGGCCGCCGACGCCGGTGCCTTCCGGGTCGCCGCCCTGAATCATAAAGCCCGGGATGACGCGGTGGAAGATCAGGCCGTCATAAAAGCCCTTCTGCGCCAGCGAAACGAAGTTATTGACCGTGTTGGGCGCGATTTCCGGGTAAAGTTCGGCCTTGATGATGTTGCCGTTTTCCATCTCAATGGTTACGATTGGATTTGCCATATATCCTGCACTCCTATAATTCTGCAAAATTCATACGTCGGGCCGGTGCCCGACCTTGCTCTATGGTCTATTCTAGCAAAAGTTTACACTGGTTACAAGTCAGGCGGACGGCTTTTTTTCAGTTTTTTTGCAGCTTGGAGCGCGGCGCACAGCCGGGCATCGCGGCAAGAACGCCAAATTTCCGGGGTCAACTTTTGGGCGCTTTGTCCGGTTTGACGCTCGATTTTTGGCCAGGATTTTGGTATACTAGTACTATCTATGAATTTCTGCGGGGGATGTCCCGCTGACCCTGGGAGGGAATGCTATGAAGAAAACGGTTTTCATGCCGGTCTTTATCGCCATATTCGCGCTGGCGGGCGCGGTTTTGCGCGGCCTGAACCTGATGTACGGCTACGAAGTGGCCACCAAACTGCCAGTTCCCGGCGACAAGGCCGAAATGGCCCTGATCGCGGTCTGTGTGCTGGCGGCCGTGGCGCTGGTCATCCTGGCCGTTGCCCATCGTGGTCTGCGCGGTCTGCCGTTTGAGGATGCTTTTGGCACCGACAACACCCTGTTTAAAATGATTTCGGTCATCGCCGGCCTGGTGATGATCGCCGCCGGCGCATTCGGCCTGTATCTGGCGGTCACCCAGGACCCGCAGCTTCCCATGCTCAATAAGCTGCCGCTGTTCCCGCTGTGGCTGCTCGCCATCCTTACCGGGGGCTGTCTGATCGGCATTGCCACCATGCTCAGCCGCCGCACGGTCACCGAAGGGTCGGCTATGCTGACCATCATCCCCATGTTCTGGGCATGCTTTGACCTCATCATCACTTTTAAGGACAACGGCGCTTCGCCCTTTGTCGGGCTGTACGCCTTTGAGCTGCTGGCCGCCATTGCGCTGACCTATGCGTTTTATGCGCTGGCCGGGTTCCTGTACTCGACGGCCAGCCCGAGCCGGTTCATCTTTTCGGCGGGCGCGGCGGTCATTTTGTGCCTGACCTGCGTGGGCGGCACGGTCATCGCCCTGGCGTCGGGCGTTTCGCCCATCGTGCCCACCACCGACACCCTGCTGCGCTATGCCTGCTTCTTAGCGTCCGGCGTGTGGCTGTTTGCTATGCTGGTGCTGCTCTCGCGCGCCGACGACGGACAGACCGCCCGGTAACCGGCTGACGATTTCAAAAACCACAACGAGGATGCAACATGAATTTTAATTCGCTGCAATTTTTGATCTTTTTCCCGGTCGTGACGCTGCTGTATTTTCTCATTCCGCAGCGGGTGCGCTGGGTGTGGCTGCTCATCACGAGCTATTATTTCTACATGGGCTGGAACCCACGCTATGCGGTGCTGATCGCCACCAGCACGGTTCTCACCTTTTTGAGCGGCCTGCTCATCGACCGCGAAAACCATCGCGCCGACCAGACCCACACGGCTCGCAACAAAAAGCTGTGGGTGGCGCTCAGCTTTATACTCAACCTCGCGATTTTATTCTTCTTTAAATACTGGGGCTTTTTCACCAAAAACGTCATCGCCATCGGCGGCCTGTTTGATATCACCATCCAGATGCCGACCTTTGACGTACTGCTGCCGGTGGGTATCTCGTTTTACACCTTCCAGGCGCTCAGCTACACGATGGACGTTTACCGCGGCGAGATTTACGCCGAACGCAACCTGTTCAAGTACGCGCTGTTCGTGTCCTTTTTCCCGCAGCTTGTGGCCGGTCCGATTGAACGTTCCAAAAACCTGCTCGTTCAGGTCAACCAGCCGCACGAATTCGACGCCGACCGCGCTCGCGACGGCCTTCTGCTGATGCTCTGGGGCTTTTTCCAGAAAGTCGTCATCGCCGACCGGGTCGCGACTCTGGTCAACCATGTATACGGCAACTGGACCGAAGTGGCCGGCATCTCGATTGCGCTGGCGACCGTGCTGTTCGCCGTGCAGATTTACTGCGACTTTGGCGGCTATTCGAGCATTGCCATCGGCGCGGCCCAGGTGATGGGCTTTACGCTGATGGAAAACTTCAAGCAGCCCTATCTGGCCACGTCGTGCGCCGATTTCTGGCGCCGCTGGCACATTTCGCTGTCCTCCTGGTTCCGCGACTATCTGTATATCCCGCTCGGCGGCAACCGCAAGGGCAAATGGCGCAAATATTTCAACAACCTGGTCACCTTCCTGGTTTCCGGCCTGTGGCACGGCGCCCAGTGGAGTTATGTGGCCTGGGGCGGCTTAAACGGCCTGTATCAGGTCATCGGCGACCTATTAAAGCCCGCGCGCACCAAGATTTTGGGCGCGCTGCACGTCAACCGCGAGTGGAAGGCTTGGAAGGCGCTGCGCATTGTGCTAACCTTCTGCCTGATTGACTTTGCCTGGCTGTTTTTCCGCGCGCCATCTTTCCTGACCGGCGTGGCGATGATTCGCCGCACGCTGGCGAATTTCTACCCGGACGCGCTGTTTACCGCCGGGGCGGACGGTTCGCTCGGCCTGTATACCCTGGGGCTGGACGTGGCCGAGTTCTGGCTGGCCGTGGTCGCCATCCTGATTCTGGCCGTGGCGGACATCCTCAAGGAAAAGCGACCCCTCCGGCCGTATATCACCCGGCTGCCGGTTGTGCCGCGCTGGATTTTCTACCTGGTCAGCGTGTATGTCATTCTGATTTTCGGCGCCTACGGCCCGGGCTTTGACGCGTCGGCGTTCATTTACTTCCAGTTCTAAAAGGAGGGCAAAAGCATGAGCAAAACCAAAAAATTTCTGCTTCAGGGCCTTCTTTTCTGCATTATCTTTGTCGTGACCTTTTTCCCCATCCAGGGGGTGTTTGCACGCAAATCGCTGGAAAAGCCGTGGGACATGACCAATAAGATTTCGGGCTTTTACCACGAGCCGGAAAACGAATTTTCGGTGATGTATTTCGGTTCGTCGCATGCGTACGCGTCGTTCTCGCCGCTGGAAATCTGGGAGCAAACCGGCGTCAAAAGCTATGTCTTTGCCACCCAGATGCAGCCCATGTGGGCGAGCGTGACCTATTTAAAAGAGGCGCTCAAGACCCAGAAGCCGGAACTCGTCATCCTGGAATGCAACATGCTGTATTCCAATGAGGACTACATGGACGAAGGCACCAACTATTCCTTTATGGACGATATCCCGCTGAGCCTGAACAAAATCGAGCTGGCGCAGGTTTCGGCCGAGGAGGGGGGACGGTTCCCGCTGGTGTTCAATTTTGTCAAATACCATTCCCGCTGGCCCAGCCTGACCAGCGAGGACTTCACCTTCCGCCGCAGCCAGGTACGCGACCCCTACAAGGGCTTTGTGCTGCTGCCGCCCAAGAAGGGCGGCGACCCGATCGACCGCTTTGACCTGACGGGCGAGATCGGTGTGCTGCCGCTGAGCGAAAAGAACGAGCAATACCTGCGCGAATTCATCGGGATCTGCCAGGAAAACGACATCGACATCTGGCTGGTCAAGGCGCCGAGCAACATCTCGCCCGAGGACATGGCCAAGATGAACGCGGTCGCCGAGATCGCCGACGAACTGGGCGTACCGTTTGACGACTTCAACAGCGAGGAAGACTATGCAGCCATCGGCATCACGGCGCGCGAGAACTTCTTTGACCAGCGCCACATGGACATTGTCGGCTCGACCCGCTTCAGCGACTATTTTGCAGGACTGATGCTCGAACGCTACCCTGATTTGACGCGCGACGCGGACGACAATACTTGGCAGGAGGCTTATGAAGCCTACACCGCCGATGTGGCCGACGCCATCGCCAACCCGGTGCAGGGCACCACGACCACAGCGGCCCAAGACCAAACCGCTTCTTAACGAGGAAAGGAGAGTCCCATGGCTCAGTTTATCTGTTATGAAAAGTGTTCGACCTGCAAAAAGGCGCAGAAGTGGCTAGACGAGCACGGTATATCCTACGACCTGCGCCCGATCAAGGAGCAAAACCCCTCGGCCGACGAGCTGCGCACCTGGCAGGGCAAAAGCGGCCTGCCGCTCAAGCGCTTTTTCAACACCTCGGGCCAGCTGTACCGCTCCATGGAGCTGACGAAAAAACTGCCGGACATGTCCGAGGACGAGCAGTTTGCCCTGCTTGCTACCGACGGCATGCTGGTCAAGCGGCCGCTTTTCATCGACGGCGACACCGTTCTGGTCGGCTTCAAGGAAGCCGAATGGGCGGAAAAACTGCAAAAATAACAGCGATTTAAAAAGGGTGGGCCCGCGGGGCCCATCCTTTTTTGTGTTCACACAATGTTCACTTGACTTCATGATAGGTGCGGCATATAATAAACTACGTTAATTATTAACCTGGTTATCTATCCAGAGAAGGGAGGAGGCCTATGGAAATCGGGCTGCGGTTTTTCACGATGATGCACCGCTTCCGACGGCTGCGCATTCCGGAGCGGCTGGGCATGCTGCCGCGCAGCGAACACATGGTGCTGGAAATGCTGCTCGAACATGAAACCGAAAACGGGCAGGATGCCGCGCTTTCGGCCATCTGCATCGCGCGTCGGATGAAGGTGACCGCGCCTGCCATCTCGCGCACGCTGCGCCATCTGCGGGAGCATGGGCTCGTGGATACCGAACCCGACCCGCGCGACCGGCGCGGCACCTGCATCCGTCTGACCCAGTCCGGCCGGCAGTCGCTGGCCAGCGACAAGGAGCAGATCAATGCCCTGATGCGACGCGCCATGGCCCGGCTGGAGCCGGGGGAACTCGATCGTTTCTTTTTGACGTTTGACCGGATTTGTGACAGCATCGCGCTCGAACTCGACCAAGCGCAAAAATAACCCCTTAGAAAGGAAGAACGTATGCGAAGTATCTTCAAACATCTGCGGCCTCAATGGAAGGCCGTGCTGCTGATTGTCGTGTTCCTGCTTGTCCAGGCGGTGTGCGACCTGGCCTTGCCGACCTACACATCGTCGCTAATCGATGTCGGCATCCAAAACAGCGGCGTGGAATATGCCGTGCCGGTGTCCATCCGCGCGTCCAGCTATGAAGCGGTCGCCCAGCAGATGACCGCCGACGAACAGGCGCTCTGGCAGCAAAATTACACCCAACACGGTGAAGTATATACCCTGCACGAGGACGCCGACCAGGAGGCTCTCGACCAAGCCTTCACCACGCCTATCACGCTGGCAGCGCTCGGGTCGCGCGGCACCCCGGCGACCCGGGATGACCTGCGTCTGATGGGCGACCAGACCGTGCACTCCACGGCTATCTCGTTTGTAAAGAGCGAATATGAAGCGCTAGGCGTCGACCTTTCGGACATCCAGACCAGTTATCTGCTGCGTACCGGCGGCAAAATGCTGGCCATGGCACTCGGCATGGCACTGGCGGTTGTGGTTGTCAGCTTTTTGGCCGCGCGCGTGGGCGCTTCGGTCGGCCGTGACCTGCGCGGCAAGGTGTTCCAGAAGGTCGTACACTTCTCGGGCGCAGAATTTTCCAAGTTTTCGACCGCTTCGCTCATCACCCGCAGCACGAGCGATATCCAGCAAATTCAGCTGGTTGTGACCATGCTGCTGCGTATGGTGGCCTATGCGCCCATCCTGGCGCTGGGCGGCATCGTCATGGTCATCCGCACCAGCTCGGGCATGGAATGGATTATCGTGCTGGCTGTGGCGCTGCTGCTGGCGCTCATCGGCGTGCTGATGACGGTTGCTATGCCCAAATTCAAGAAAATGCAGGTTTTGGTCGACCACGTCAACCTGGTAGCTCGTGAGATTTTGACCGGCCTGTCGGTCATCCGCGCGTTCGGCCGCGAAAAGGTGGAGGAACAGCGCTTTGACGGCGCCAACCGCGACCTGACGCGCAACATGCTGTTTACCAACCGGTGTATGAGCTTCATGCTGCCGTGCATGATGCTGCTGATGAACGGCATCTCGGTGCTGATCGTATGGACGGCTTCCCACCGCATCGACGCCGGTGCGCTGGGCGTCGGCGAAATGACGGCCTTCATCACCTATACCATGATGATCGTCATGAGCTTCCTCATGCTGGCCATGATGAGCATTATGCTGCCACGTGCGGCGGTTTCCAGCGAGCGTATCGACGAGGTGCTCGCCACCGAGCCGACCATCCACAACCCGGCATCGCCCGAACCCTTTGCCGTTTCCGACGGTGTCGTCCGGTTTGAGCATGTATCTTTCCACTACCCGGAAGCGTCGGACAATGTGCTGACCGACATCGATTTCGAAGCCCGTCCCGGCCAGACGACCGCGATCATCGGCTCGACCGGCTGCGGCAAGTCTACGCTCATCAACCTCATCCCGCGTTTTTATGACGTGACCGAGGGTCGCATCACGATCGACGGCCAGGATGTGCGCCATATGGATCTGCATGCGCTGCGCGGCCTGATTGGCCTCGCGCCGCAGAAGGGCGTGCTGTTCTCGGGCACCATTGTATCGAACATCTGCTACGGTGCGCCGGACGCAACGGCGGATACCGTGCACGAAGCGGCGGCCATTGCCCAGGCGACCGAATTCATCGAGGGCAAGCCCACCGGCTATGACAGCCCGATTGCGCAGGGCGGCTCGAACGTATCGGGCGGCCAGAAGCAGCGTCTGTCCATTGCGCGCGCGATTGCCCGCGACCCGAAGATCTATATTTTTGACGATACCTTCTCGGCGCTTGACTTTAAGACCGACGCCGCCCTGCGGCGCGCGCTCGGGCCCAAAACCCAAAAGAGCACGGTCATTATTGTCGCGCAGCGTATTTCGACCATTCTGCACGCCGACCAAATCCTTGTGCTGGACGACGAAGGCCGGCTGGTCGGCAAGGGTACCCATGCCGAACTGATGGCCTCGTGTGAGACCTATCAGCAGATTGCGCGCAGCCAGCTTTCCGAAGAAGAACTAAAGGAGGGAGCATAAGATGGCGCACACCAGACGTGGACCGGGTGGCCCCGGCGGCCCAGGCGGTTATGTGCCCGGCGAAAAGGCCAAGAACTTCAAGGGCACCATGGGCAAAATGATTCGGTATATCAGCTCGTACCATGCGGCTGTGATATGCGTCGCACTGTTCGCCATTGGCGGCACGATCTTCAACATCGTCGGCCCCAAGGTGCTCGGCCAGGCGACCACCGAACTGGCAAACGGCCTGATGGCCAAGATCAGCGGTGCGGGCGGCATTGATTTTTCGCTCATTGCCCGCATTCTTCTGTTCGCCCTAGGGCTGTATATCATCAGCGCCGCGCTGACCTTCTGCCAGAGCTTCCTCATGACCGGCATCACCCAGAAGATCTGTTACCGCATGCGCCGTGAGATCGTGGAAAAGATCGACCGCATGCCCATGCGGTATTTTGAGGAACGCACCTACGGCGAAGTGCTCTCGCGCATCACCAACGACGTCGATACCCTGGGCATGGGCTTAAACCAGAGTGTGACCCAGCTTATCACCTCGGTATCCACCATCTTGGGCGTGCTGGTGATGATGCTGTCCATCTCGCCGCTGATGACGCTCATCACTGTGGTGTTGCTGCCCATCAGCGTGGGACTCATCACCCTGGTGGTGCGGTTCTCGCAGAAATACTTTCGCGACCAGCAGGAATACCTGGGCGAAGTCAACGGCCAGGTTGAGGAGATTTACAGCGGTCACCACATCGTGCAGGCCTTTGGCCAGGAAGACACGGTCTGTGACAGCTTCCATGAAACCAACGAAAAACTGTATGTCTCGGCTTGGAAAAGCCAGTTCCTGCCCGGCATGATGCACCCGATCACGGTCTTTGTCGGCAACCTCGGCTATGTCGGCGTTGCGCTGTCGGGCGCCATCCTGGCCGCCCATGGCCGCATCACCATCGGTAACATCCAGGCGTTCATCCAGTACACCAAGAACTTTACCCAGCCCATCCAGCAGATTGCGCAGATCACCAACATGCTGCAATCCATGGCAGCGGCCGCCGAGCGTGTGTTTGCCTTCCTCGAGGAAGAGGAAGAGGAGCAATCCTCGGCCAGCGATTATCACCCGGGTCATATCCGCGGCCAGGTCACCTTCGACCATGTCCGCTTTGGCTACCGTCCCGACCAGGTGATTATCAAGGATTTCTGCGCCCAGGTACAGCCCGGCCAGAAGATCGCCATTGTCGGCCCGACCGGCGCAGGCAAGACCACCATGGTCAAGCTTCTGATGCGGTATTACGACGTACAGGGCGGCGGCATCTATCTGGACGGCCACAACATCAAGGAATTCGGCCGCCGCGGCCTGCGTGAAGCCTTTGGCATGGTCTTGCAGGACACCTGGCTGTTCCAGGGCACCATTATGGAAAATCTGCGCTATGGCCGCATGGATGCGACCGATGAAGAAGTCATCGAGGCCGCCAAGGCCGCGCGCGTGCACCACTTCATCCAGACGCTGCCGGGCGGCTACCAGATGGAGCTGAACGAAGAAGCGTCCAACGTATCCCAGGGTCAGAAACAGCTTTTGACTATCGCACGTGCCATTCTGGCCAATCGGCCGGTGCTCATTTTGGACGAAGCGACCTCGTCGGTCGATACCCGCACCGAGTCGGAAATCCAGAAGGCCATGGACACCCTGGTCGCCGGGCGCACCAGTTTTATCATCGCGCACCGCCTGTCGACCATCAAAAACGCCGACCTCATTTTGTGCATGAAGGACGGCGACATCATCGAACAGGGCACCCACGACGAGCTGATTGCCAAGAACGGCTTTTACGCCGGACTGTACAACAGCCAGTTTGAAAAGGTGTCGTAACACACAAAACACCGCTCCATTTCTGGAGCGGTGTTTGCTTTTTTCTTCCATCTGCGATATGATAAAGCCAAAGAGGGGAGGGGGAGCCCGATGCGCCGGAATATCATCCTAATTTTGCTCGCTGTGCTTGTGTTGGCCGGGCTGGGGGCGCTGTATCTCGTGCCCTGGTATCAGACGCTGTATCACACCCCAGCCATCCGGTATGACCATAAGGTATTTGCCTGCGAAGATGCAGCCGGGGACGTGCAGCGGTTTACTGACGGACAGAGCACCTTCACGTTTACCCCCACGGTGGACGGTACAGAGGTCACCATCGACTTTGCCTATTATGCGCCCGCCAGCTTTGTCGTCACCGAGCACGGGCAGGCGGTTACGGTTTCCCGTGCTGACGGCACAAAAGCCCTCTCGGGCATCTGGCGGGGCGGGGAGCTCATCGACCCGCAGACCGATTCGCCGCAATCGACCTATGCCTTTGAAATCCTGTCCGATACACCCAGCGCGTCGTTTGCACTGTGGCTGTATGAGGAACAAAAGGACGGTATTCGCGGCCGGCCGGGCGTTGGGAGCGGGATTCTTCTCAGCTTTTGTGCCAGCTTTGCGGGGCTGACCGGCCTGCGGTTTCCCCATACCAAGACGGAAAAACAGATGCTCGCCCAATCGCCCAAACTGCGCCGCGGGATGCTTGTGTTCTTTTGCATCTTCCCCTTTGCCGCAATCCCTGTTATATTATATTGGGGAGTTACCTAAGGAAAGCAGGGAAAGAACTATGAAATACGATTTGATTGCACTCGACCTGGACGGGACGGCGCTCAATCCGCAAAACCAAGTGACGCCTGGGCTCATGGATGCCATCCGGGAGGCACAACGGCGCGGCATGCGCGTAGTCATCTCCACCGGGCGCATCTGCGGCGAAGCCTCGGAATTTGCCCAAAAGATGGGGGCCGACGATTATATGGTCACCTCGGGCGGCGCAGCGGTGTCCATGTGGGGCGAAGGGCGATGCCTGATGCGCATCAGCATGCCGTGGGAAGCGTCGGTACGCGCCGCGGCGGCCCTCGAGCGCGTCGGCCTGTCCACGATGGTCTATGTGGGCGAGCGCATCCTCATCACGCCCTATGATGAGATGATGTTCGGCAAATACAAATCCAACGAAGGTTATTTGGCCATCAAGAAGGTCGTGCCCTCGGTGGCCGAATGGGTAGCCCAAAACCGCGTAATGGTGGACAAAATCTTTTCGCGTAGCATGGACCCCGCGACCATTGCCCGGACGCGGCAGGTGCTGGGCCAAATTGAGGGCATTCGGGTCATGAGCTCGGCGTCCGATAATGTGGAAATCGTGTCCCCGGCCGCCGATAAGGGCACCGCCCTTGGGCTTTTGTGCCGGCTGTACGGCACCGACCTGAGCCGGTGCGCGGCTGTGGGCGACAGCGAGAACGATTTGGAAATGCTGTCCGCTGTGGGCATGCCCATCGCCATGGGCAACGCCCGGGAGGATGTCAAGGCGCTGTGCCGGCATGTGACGGGAGACAATGCGCACGACGGGGCGGCGCAGGCCATCGAATGGCTGCTCGGGCAATAAAAAAAGGAAGGGAACATTGAACCGCCCCAGATTGTGCGGACAGCACAAAAAAGAGGCCTACAAGAGTAGAATAGACTGAATTAAAGACTGGCTTGGCGAAGCGAGAGCGGAGCCAGGCCAGTCTTTGTCTGGA
>JAUMSA010000012.1 GCA_031293105.1 Butyricicoccus sp.
TCCAGTTGGACGCCGCCGGGGGCGTCATTACGCCCGGTGTGGTCGGTGTGTACTCCCCTCTTGGGCTTTATGGGGGCTCTCTGGGGTTTTGAGGCGCGGACGGGAACCGGGATACCGACCCGGTGACCCCGCACCTGCGCGTCATCGATGGCATCAACCCCATGGAGCGCGCCTTTGGCGAATCGCTCGCTGCCGGGGTAACCACGGTAGTGGTCAGTCCGGGCAGCGCCAACCCGATTGGCGGCCAGCTGGCGGCCATACGCACCTGGGGCCGCCGCATCGACGATATGATTTTAAAAGCCCCGATTGGGATGAAGTTCGCCTTTGGCGAAAATCCCAAGAGTGTTTACCACGACAAGGAGGAGACCCCGGTCACCCGTATGGCGACCGCAGCGCTCATCCGGGAAAACCTGCGCAAAGCGCAGGAATATCACGACCGCAAACAGAAGGCGCTCGAACATGAAGAGGACGACCTGCCCGATTTTGACGCTAAGCTGGAGGCGCTGGAAGCGGTCATCATGGGCGCATTGCCCGCGCATATCCATGCGCACCGCGCCGACGATATGTTTACCGCCCTGCGCATCTGCAAGGAATTTGGTGTTACGCCCATTTTGGTGCACGGCACCGAGGGGCATCTGGTGGCCGATCTGCTGGCCGGGGAAGGGGTGCCGGTCATCAGCGGGCCGTTCATGACCGACCGCTCCAAACCCGAACTGCACAACCTGACCGAAGCTTCGCCCGGCCTGTTGGCCGCGGCCGGGGTGCCGGTGGCGATTACGACCGACCACCCCGAAATCCCGGTCAAGTTCCTGCGGCTGGCGGCTGCGGTCGCCGTGCAGGCCGGTATGGACGAAAACGAGGCGCTGCGCGCCATCACGATCAATGGCGCCAAAATCGTGGGGCTGGACGACCGCATCGGCTCGATTGCCCCCGGCAAGGATGCCGACTTAGTCGTGTGGAGCGGGCATCCGCTGGATTTCCGCAGCCACGTGCAGACGGTCGTGAGCGCCGGACAGATCGCATATAGGAGGAAGAACGATGAGAACCATTGATGTAAGTGAGATCACCGCTCTGGTCGAGCGGCTGTGCATGCAAGCCAATTATCATTTGCCGTGCGACGTGCGCGCATCCTTTGAGCGCGGCCGGGAACAGGAGCAGTCGCCCCTGGGCCGGGAGATCTTTGACGAGATGCTGCGCAACTGCGATCTGGCGGCGCAAAACGAGGTGCCCATCTGTCAGGATACCGGGTTTGCCGTGATTTTTGCCGAAATCGGCCAGGACGTACACCTGACCGGCGGCGCGTTTGAAGATGCAATCAATGAAGGTGTGCGCCGCGGCTACGAAAATGGGTATCTGCGCAAATCGATTGTGAGCGACCCGCTGCGCCGCGTCAACACCGACGACAATACCCCGGCCATGCTGAACACCCGCATCGTGCCCGGCGACAAGGTCAAAATTATCGTGGCACCCAAGGGCGGCGGCAGCGAAAACATGAGCGCTATGAAGATGTTCACCCCCGCGGCCAGCCGGGAAACCATCATCGACTGGATTGCGGAAACGGTCGTGAAGGCTGGTTCCAACCCCTGTCCGCCGGTCATTTTGGGCGTGGGCCTGGGCGGTACGGCCGACAAGGCGGCCTACTTGGCCAAGGCAGCGCTGCTGCGTCCGGTCGATCAGGTCAATTCGGACCCGTTCTATGCCGAGATGGAGCAGGCCATTGTCGATAAGGTCAACGCTTCGGGCGTGGGCCCGCAGGGCCTAGGCGGCACGGTGACGGCGCTCTCGTGCGCCATTGAGCCGTACCCGACCCATATTGCCAGCTTGCCGTGCGCGCTGTCCATTGGCTGCCATGTCACCCGCCACGCTGAAGGGGTTTTATAAAGCCTCGACGTGCGCCCGGAAAAGAAAATGTAAAATAGCGGGGATTTATGAGTATTCGTGAGAAAAAACGAGCATGTGCAGGATAAATTCGGATAACCGCCCAATTTGAACCACGCGCAGGAGCGCGGGAACGCGGGGATTGTGCTATACTTAGTATATCGAAACCCGATAACATTGACACTGTTTTTGGGTGGGAAATGATCCGCAAGGAGATGATGTTATGAAGATCACCATCGTCGAAAGAAAGGTGAAAGTTGCCGATGATCTGCGCGCTTACGCCACCAAAAAGGTGGAAAAGCTGGATCGTTATTTTCAGACCGATGCAACCTCTACGATCACGTTCAGCGAACTGAGAGGACGGCAGACGGTCGAAATTACGGTTAACAATAAGGGCATGATCGTGCGCGCGGAGGAAACGACTACGGACATGTTTGCGTCGGTGGACGGCGCGATTAACCATATTGAACGTCAGATCCGCAAAAACAAGACCCGTCTGGAAAAGCGCCTGCGCAGTGGTGCGTTTGAAAAGATGGCGGCACAGAATGCAGATGTGGAAGAGGAGTCGTTTGACGTTGTCCGCCACAAGCGTTTTGCCGTACAGGACATGACCGTGGATGAAGCGATCCTGCAAATGAACCTGCTGGGCCACCAGTTTTTCTTCTTTAAGAATGCTGATAACGGCGATACCCCGGCGGTCATCTACAAGAGAGCGGCAGGCGGCTATGGCCTGATCGAAAGCGAATAAAAAATAGGCTGGCAAATGAACCGAACCAGTAAAAACGGACAATGAAAAAAGAAGGCCTCTTGTGGTAGAATGGAACTACCACAGGAGGTCTTTGTTATGCCGAGAAAATACAGTCATATTCAAGAACATGAGAAAGAAATACTGGAACTGCGGG
>JAUMSA010000043.1 GCA_031293105.1 Butyricicoccus sp.
GCCACAATCTACACAAGCGTCGGGATTGATCTCGTACTTGCCGTCGCCTTCCGAAATCGCACCTACCGGGCACTCGCCAGCGCAAGCGCCGCAGCTAATGCATGCACCAGAAATAACATATGCCATTGGAACAGCACCTCCTATAGAAATTACATTTTCATTGTAACACATGTTTTTGAAATTACAAGGGATTTTGCGCATGTTAGCCGTCTGCAACCTCATGTTAGCGATAGACAACTGGAAGAGCAACGTTTTTTTTCCAACTAAGCTGGATAAAATAACAGAAAGAAAGTCAAATTATAAAAAACAAAGAAAAAAAGAGTATCCGTTAGTATTTTAGAGATAATCTATGATAACCGAGATTGATGAACTTACAAAAGTCAGGAAAGGTCAAAAATAATGCTTGCAATTTCCACGGGAGGGTGTATAATAGAAGCATAAAAGGTCAAAGAAAGTCAAGGTCAAATAAAGAATGACTTGGGTTCCAACAAAGGAGATGGGAAATATGAAAATGAGCGATATGATCGCGGATTT
Source organism: Butyricicoccus sp. (assembly GCA_031293105.1). GTDB lineage: Bacteria > Bacillota > Clostridia > Oscillospirales > Butyricicoccaceae > Butyricicoccus_B. Next base: position 535 of record JAUMSA010000043.1, read on the forward strand.
TATCGCTGAGATGCTGACCGACGGCGGCGGCGTTGCCGAGTTGCAGCGGCGCAAGATAGCCGACCGGTTCTCCTGCGTGCCCAGTCAGGTCAATTATGTGATTGAAACCCGCTTCACCCCGGAAAACGGCTACTTGGTCGAAAGCCGGCGAGGAGGCGGCGGCTATATCCGCATCATCCGCATGATGGATGACAAACAGCGCACGCTGGTCGAAGCGGCGCGCGGTGTCGGTGGACGGCTGACCCAAAACAATGCCGCCAAACTCACACGCGCTTTGGTTTCGGCCGACCTGCTCTCGGCCCGTGAGGGCAACCTGCTCTTATCCGCCTGTTCGGACGGCGCGCTTGCCGAGGTGCCTGCCGAATACCGCGACACCATCCGCGCCAGCGTATTCCGATGCGGCATTCTGGGCATGGCGACCTAGAGCTATAACAATTCGTAATCAAATAACCTTATGTATAATGTAAGCTGCGAAAGGAAGATGTCTTATGTTGTGCCAGAACTGTAATAAAAACGAAGCGACTACCTATTATAAAGAAAACATCAACGGTCAGACCCGGGAACTGCATCTGTGCCCCGAATGTGCAGCCAAACTGACCGGCGGCGCACCGGATTTCGGCTCCTTCTTCAGCGAACCGTTTTTCGGCCATTCGTTCTTTAACGACCCGTTCTTCAGTCAGCCGTTTGGCTCCATGTTGTCCAGCCCGTTCGGCTCCACGACCCAGGCCATCGGCGGCGGACGCCGCTGCCCGACCTGCGGCATGACCGAAAGCGAACTGCGGCGCAGCGGCCGGGCCGGCTGTGGCGACTGCTACAAGAACTTTAGCGACATCCTGATGCCGTATATCAAAAAGCTGCATGGCGCGGCCGCCCATGTGGGCACCACGCCCAAGACAGCCGAGAACCAAGCGCCGGCCGATCCGGTCGCTGGGCTGAAAGCCAAGTTGTCCGACGCCGTGCAGGCGGAGAATTATGAAGAAGCCGCGCGGCTGCGCGACGAGATCCGTCGACTGGAGGGTGAAAACAAATGAGTACATTTAAGATTCAAGGCGGCTTTACCGGCCTGGCAGCCAGCACGCGGGTGCGTTTGGCGCGCAATGTAAAAGGGTATCCTTACCGCGGCTTGACCGCCGAACAATATAAAGAAATCGCCGATAAGATCTGGAACGCATTGCAGACCGCACCGGCCATTGCTTCCGATTTTACCATGACGCAAATCCGGCCCAATTCGGCCGAAGGCGCGTCGCTGGTCGAAACCCACCGCATTTCGCCCGAACTGGCGCAAAGCGGCGGCTGGCTGATCGCCTCCCGCGACGGCGGCGTGGCCATCATGATCGGCGAAGAAGACCACATGCGCTTGCAGGTCATCGGCTCCGGCCTGTGCCCGAAGGAGTGCATGGAGGAAGCACGCCGCTTAGCGGCGCTGATCGAAGGGCAAGTACCCATGGACTTTGACGAGAACCTGGGCTACCTGACCGCGTGCCCGAGCAATCTGGGCACCGGCCTGCGGGCTTCGGTTATGCTCCATCTGCCGCTGCTGAGCGCCGCAGGGCGCATCCAGGGCGTCATCTCGTCGGCCGGACGGCAGGGCTTTACCGTGCGCGGCGCGTACGGCGAAGGCTCGCAGGCGGTCGGCGGATTCTATCAGATTTCCAACCAGGTTACCTTGGGCGTATCCGAGGATACCATTGTCGATAAGCTGATCGAGCTGACCACCGAGGTCATCGAAGCTGAAAAGAAGCTGCGCGAACAGGCTCGCAGCCAGAACGAAACCGCATTTGCCGACCGGATTTGCCGGGCGGCCGGCGTGCTCAAAACCGCGCGTTTGATCGAAACCAACGAAGCGGTTGACTGCCTGTCCAACGTGCTGGTTGGTCTGTCGATGGGCTACCTATCCGGCGTATCGCCGACCGAGGTATGCGAAATCGAACAGGCAATCCGTCCGGCCGTGCTGGGCGGCCAGCCGCAGGAACGCGACCAGAAACGTGCCACCCTGCTGCGGCAGATGGCAGCTAAACTGGTCATCCACGAATAAGAATTTCTTCTCCTAGAAAGGAAGTGCTTAGATATGTTCTATCAAAATAGATTTACCGAACGTGCTGCCGACGCCCTGCGTCTGGCGCAGGAAACCGCAGGCCAGATGGGCCACAGCTATGTCGGTTCCGAGCATCTGCTGGCCGGCCTTGCCAAAGAAAACGGCGGCATTGCCAGCAAAACGCTGGCTGAATTCGGCGTCACGCCGGAAAAGATCGAAGCCGAGATCGAAAAGATGACCGGCAAGGGCGCACCCGATCAGAATGCCCCCCAGGGCCTGACCCCGCGCACCAAGAAGATCATCGAACTGGCGGTCATGACCGCAAACCAGCTGGGTGTCAGCTATGTCGGCACCGAGCACCTGCTGCTCGGCCTGATTCGCGAAGGTCAGAACGTTGCCCTCAATGTGCTGGGCGCGCTGGGCGTTGATGTGCAGAAGCTGTACACCACCTTGCTGCAAGCCGTCGGCGGCACCGAAGAAGACGTCACCATGGCACAGGAAGGCGCACCCCATGGCCAGAACGGCCAGGGCGGCACGGCCAAGACCCTGGAAAAGTACGGCAAAGACCTGACCAAGGCCGCCCGCGAGGGCAAGCTCGACCCGGTCATCGGCCGTAAGGAAGAGATTGACCGCGTCATCCAGATTCTGTCCCGCCGTACCAAGAACAACCCGGCCCTGGTCGGTGACCCGGGTGTCGGCAAGACGGCGGTCGCCGAAGGCCTGGCTCAGAAGATTGTATCCGGCGACGTACCGGAGAACCTCAAGAACAAGCGCCTGATCGCGCTGGATTTGACCGGCATGATCGCAGGTACCAAATACCGCGGCGAATTTGAGGAGCGCATCAAGAGCGTGCTGGATGAGCTGCAAAACTCCAAAGATGTCATTCTGTTCATCGATGAGCTGCACATGATCGTCGGCGCCGGCGCTGCCGAAGGCGCGGTCGATGCCGCGAATATCCTGAAGCCCGCTCTGGCGCGCGGCGATATCCAGGTCATCGGCGCGACGACCTTGGACGAATACCGCAAGAACATCGAGAAGGACTCGGCGCTCGAACGCCGCTTCCAGCCGGTTCAGATTGGCGAACCCTCGCCCGAGGATGCCGAAGCGATTCTGCGCGGCCTGCGTGACCGTTATGAAGCCCATCACCGCATCAAGATTTCGGACGAAGCCATCAAGGCTGCCGTTAAGCTGAGCGTACGGTATGTATCCGGCCGTCAGCTCCCCGATAAGGCCATTGACCTGATCGATGAAGCATGCTCGCGTGTCCGCATGAAGAGCATGACCCCGCCGCTCGACCTCCAAAGCCTGGAGGATGAACTCAAGGCCATCCAGGCGCACAAGGAAGAGGCTGTCAAGGCGCAGGACTACGAACAGGCTGCCAAACTGCGCGATGAAGAAAACGCCAAGAAGTCTGAGATCGACGACAAGCGCAAGGCTTGGGAGTCCGAGCAGACCAAGACCCATGGCGAAGTCACCGAAGAGGACATCGCCGAAGTCATCGCAGGCTGGACCGGTATCCCGGCAGCCCGCATCACCGAAGATGAGGGCGAACGCCTGCTGCATCTGGAAGACACCCTGCATGCCCGTGTCATCGGCCAGGACGAAGCCGTTACCGCGGTTTCCAAGGCCATCCGCCGCGGTCGTGTCGGCCTGCGTGACCCCAAGCGCCCGATCGGTTCGTTCATCTTCCTTGGCCCCACGGGCGTCGGCAAGACCGAACTGTGCAAGGCGCTGGCCGAAGCGCTGTTCGGCGATGAGAACGCCATGGTTCGTATCGATATGTCCGAATACATGGAGAAACACAGCGTGTCCCGTATGATCGGCTCGCCTCCGGGCTATGTCGGCTACGATGAAGGCGGCCAGCTCACCGAAAAGGTTCGCCGCAAACCCTATTCGGTCATCCTGTTCGATGAGATTGAAAAAGCCCATCCGGATGTCTTCAACATCCTGCTGCAAATCCTGGAGGATGGCATCCTGACCGACGGCCAGGGCCGCAAGGTCGATTTCAAGAACACGGTTGTCATCATGACTTCCAACATCGGTGCGCACAAGATCACCGGCAAGGCGCGCAAGTCGCTCGGCTTCTCGGAAGGCGCGGACGAAGAAGAACAGACCTTTGAGAAGATCAAGGAAGAAGTTCTGGCTGACCTCAAGCAGGCCTTCCGTCCCGAACTGCTCAACCGTATCGATGACATCATCGTCTTCAACCGCCTGACCGAAGACGAAATTGCCCAGATCGCGGACAACATGCTCAAGGCAGTTGCCGGCCGCATGACCGATATGGAAATCACCATGACCTGGACCGACGAGGCCAAGAAGCATCTGGCCAAGGCTGGTTTTGACCCGGTCTATGGCGCGCGTCCGCTGCGCCGCGCGATCCAGTCCCAGGTCGAAGACCTCGTGGCCGAAGAGTTCCTGAAGGGCACCATTGCCCGCGGCCAGAGCGTTGTTCTGGACGTACAGGACGACAAGCTGATTCTACGTCCGGTGGATTCCTCCGAACCGGCCGAGTCCGCAGAGCCGGCTGACAAGTAAAAGACAAAGCTCCCGCTTTCCCTTGGGAAAGCGGGAGCTTTTTTTGTCAGCGCAGAGAAAGCAGCAGGCCGGCCAGCGCGGCGGGCACAAGGAGCGACACAAACGGCTCGGCCGCCCGAACCTTATGCCGCACGGTCCAGACGCACCAGTAGGCCGTGAGCCCAGCGCACACGCACCATCCAAGCAGCGAGATCGAGGTATGGCCAAGTGCCATACCAGCCGACAGGATGGCAGCGCCCCAGACGCCGCAGCGGAACCGCACCGGTAGGGGCAGCGTGGTGCGGTCTTTCCGGCTGAGCAGATAGAAGAGGAGCGCAAGGCATGCCGCAAATTCCAAGAACCCAATCAGCAAAGGATCCATCCCGAACCGCCTTTCTGGAAACCTCCTATTTTCATAATTATAATAGAACTGGAAAAGAAAAACAAGAGAATGCCGGGCGGGGTAAAGGG
>JAUMSA010000055.1 GCA_031293105.1 Butyricicoccus sp.
TGAATGCGCACAAAGCGCGGAGGGGAAAGGCAACCATTCCGGCCGCCAAGGCGTATGAAAGGGGAAAAACCCAATGCATATCGAAAACCAACCGCGCGCGATTGCGCTGGGATATTTTGATGGGGTTCATCGCGGCCATCAGGCCCTGATGGAACAGGCCATTTTACGGGCCAAGGAGATCGGCGGTATTTCGTCGGTGTTCACCTTTGACCAGCATCCCAGTTCGGTCATGTCGGGCATTCCGGTGCCCATGCTGACCGCGCACGCTGGCCGCGCCGATGAAATCAAACGGCTGGGCGGGGTGGATGAAGTGATTTTCGGACACTTTACCGAATTGCGCACCATGGACTGGCGCGACTTTATCCACAAGCTGCTCATCGGTCGGTTTCACGCCAAGTACATCATTTCGGGTCATAACAACCGGTTCGGCTACAAAGGCCTGGGCACCCCCGAGGGGATGGCCGAGGAATGCCGCAAGGCCGGCATCGGCTATGACTGCATCCCGGATGTGAAGATCGACGGCATCGTCGTGTCCTCGACCTACATCCGCCAGCTCATCGGCCAGGGGGACATGGAACGCGCCGCTGAATTTTTAGGCCATCCCTATACGATTTCCGGGGTGGTCGAGCATGGCCGCAAGGTCGGCACCCGCACCCTGGGTGTGCCGACGGTCAATCTGGCGCTGCCGCAGGAGATGGCATTGCCGCCGTACGGCGTGTATGCCACCCGGGTGGTCGTGGGCGACCAGTCCTATATCGCGGCGACCAATATTGGCGTCAAGCCCACCTTTGTCGATGGCGGCGGGCCGACCATCGAGCCGCATCTGCTCGACTTTGACGGCGACCTGTATGGACGGTTCATCCACGTCGAGCTGCACAAGTTCCTGCGCCCGGAGCAGGCGTTTGCGTCGGTGGATGCCTTGAAAGCGGCCATTGCCGAAAACGTGCGGCAGACCCGGGAATTTTTCGCATGATAGAAAACGCGCCTGCGGGCGCGTTTTTTTTGTGCCAAGCGGGAACAATTGGACGCGCTCAATCGTGTTGTTTGCAGAAAGGAGGAGGACAGCATGGAGGATACTTCGCAGCGTACCGACGCATTTCTGATGCGGGCGATGGAGGTGTGTGGGGATGCGGTATACCGTCTGGCACTGTGTCGCCTAGGCTCCCGCGCAGATGCCGAGGATGTGTATCAGGATGTCTTTCTGCGGCTGCTGCGCGACTCGACCGCGTTTGCCGATGACGAACACCTCAAAGCCTGGCTGCTGCGGGTGACAGCCAGCCGGTGCAACGATTTGCGGCGCGCAGCTTGGTTCAAACGCACCGCGCCGCTGGAAGCATTGCCGGATGCGGCGGTGCCAGAAAATGAGGACTATACCGAGCTGTGGCAGGCGGTGGCGAGTCTGCCCGCACGGCTGCGTACACCGGTCTATCTGCATTATGTGGAGGGCTACGGAACCGAGGAGATTGCGCACATCACCGGCTGTCGGCCAGCGACTGTGCGCACCCGGCTGCACCGGGCACGCAAACAACTCAAACAGATTTTGGAGGGCGATGACGATGAAACAGAAAAAGCAGCTGACCGATTTACAGCGAATGAAAGCACCGGAATCGCTGCGGACGCGCACCCTTTGGGCCGCGCGTCAGGCGCGACAAAATCCGGTTTCTAAAAGGACACCGCGTTTTCGCGGAATGAAGCGCGTACTGGCGGCCGCCTGTGCCTTTGGTATTTTGCTGGGCGGCGCGGCAATCCGAACCCAGATATCGGACGGCGCAGGCGGCGCGGCGGCGGGCCATACCTTTGGTTTGGTGGCTTATGCGGCCGATACTGGTGAAACCATGGAACCCAAGAATAGCACCATCGTGTTTGCGGATGGTGCCGGCGTGGATGACTTGGAAAAAGGCTTTTTTTCCGGCTGTCTGTTTCGTGTGACCGGAGAAAACATTGCGACAGTTAGCGCATCCATCGATAAAGGGGCGCTTTATCGTACCAAAACACTGACCGATTTCGATACGGATGCCTATTATCAGATGGCTTCGGCGGCGGATGCCGCCCTGCGGGCTGACAAAAGTTCGGTGGCTACGGCTGCGGCCGCCATTTCAGACCCCCGGTTGGAAGGCGCCGATGTGGTGATGCCATATGGCCGGGGTGAAACCGAGGATGAAACCGAGATGCAATGGTGCGCCGATGTTTGCTGGAAGCTGGAAAACGGCTTTGAGGAGGCATATGACCCGGATGTCAGCTATGGATTTTGGGCAGCGCCCGAGCAGGTCAATGAAACCATCGATCTGCGGGACGCATGGCATAGCCGGATCGATACCTTTGAAGGCGCTAAATTGACCGTCACCGTGACCTTTACCGATGGCGTCCAGCAGACGCAGACCATGACTCTGCACACTGGCAAGCTAGGGGTTGCGTATCCGGATTCCCAGGGCGGTTTGCAGCTGACCGGTGACGTGCTGACCGACGAGCAGGCCAAAACAGAAGCCTATGTTTATGGCGTCTACGCCGAAATGAACGAATAACTCCCCAAACATCCCCCAATCTTTCCGGATTGGGGGATGTTTTTTTGCAAAAAGGATGCAAAGTGCTTGAAAAATAGCGGAAAATCCCCTAAAATAAAAACGTACTTTGTAAAAAAAGAGGATTGTTATGTTCCATATCGTTTTGGTCGAACCCGAGATCCCGCAGAACACCGGCAACATCGCGCGCACCTGCGCCGCGACCGGTTCGGTGCTCCACCTGGTGGAACCGCTCGGGTTTTCGATTGACGACCGGCAGCTCAAGCGCGCCGGTCTGGATTACTGGCATCTGCTGGATATCCGGTATTATAAAAACCTCGCGGATTTTTTTGAGAAAAATTCCGCGGGCCCCTATTATTATTTGACCACCAAGGCGCCGCGCGCCTATACTGAAGCGTCGTTTGCCGATGGCGCGTATCTGATGTTCGGCAAGGAAACGCGCGGCCTGCCCGAAGAGCTGCTCGTCCAACACCCCGAACGCTGCCTGCGCATCCCGATGCGCGAGGGGGCGCGCAGTTTGAATTTGTCCAACTCGGTGGCGGTGACCGTGTTTGAAGCGCTGCGGCAGACCGGGTTCAAAGGGCTCGAAGAAGCCGGCCGTTTTCCGGCCGACCTGGGGCCGGCGCTGTAAGAAGCAGCAAGGAGAAGAAGATGGAAAAAATCTATATTTTCGCCGATTCGGCCTGCGATATCCCACGGGAACTGGCGCAAAAATATCAAATCGGCATTTTGCCGGTGCAGATTACGCATGCGGGGCGCACCTTTCGGGAATACTATGACATCACACCTCAGGAATACTGGAACCTGCTGCGGAACACCAACGAGATTCCGGTGACCGCCCAAATCACGCCGGTTCAGTTTTTGGAAAGCTACCGGCAGATGCACGAAGCCGGCTACACCCATGCGCTGGGTGTCATCATGAACGGCAAGGGGTCGGGCTGCTATCAGTCGGCCTGTGTGGCGCGTGACATGTTTTACGAAGAATGCGGCCGGGATATGCGCATTGAAGTGGTGGACTCCGAAACCTATACTATGATTTATGGACGCATCTTGCTGGATGCGGCCAAAATGCGCGAGGGCGGCGACAGCTTTGACGCCATTTTGGGCGTGGTGCGTTCGCGCCTGCAACGCAGTGAAGCGGTTTTGGGTGTGTATTCGCTCAAATTTCTCAAAAAGTCCGGGCGCATCTCGGGCGGCGCGGCCTTTGTCGGTGAAGCGCTGGGGCTCAAGCCGGTCAGCCATGTGTATGCAGGCAGTGTGACCGTATGCGGCAAGGCGCGCGGCGAAAAAAATCTCGTGCCCGCGATGGTGGATTTTGTCCGCAAACGGGTGGTCAACCCGGAAACCCAAACCGCCGGTTTGCTCTATGGTGACGTGCCCGAAAACCGCATTGAAGAGCTGGAAAAGCGGCTGTTGGAGATGGGATTTGCCGCGGTCAAACGCTGGCCAATCGGTGTATCGGTGCTGACCAACACCGGCCCGCAGGCGCTGGCCGTCATGTATTACGGCGCGCCGCGCGACAGCGAATGACTGAAAAAAATCACATGCCGCAGGCGATTCGCTAGAGCAAATATGACCAGAAATTTATTTTTTCCGGCTGCCAAAATAAAATAATCGCCAAAGCGCGGATTTTTTGTGATTTTTTTCGAAAATTCTATTGATTGTTAAGGATAAAACAAGTATAATGCTGTCTTAGGAAGAAGGAAGTGTAGATCCCGGGGGTGGCGGCCCCAAAAAAAAAAATTTCGAGTTACTTTTGAAAAAAATACTTTGCCTAAAAAGGAAAGAAAAACAGGGAATCCAACAAGAAAAC
>JAUMSA010000065.1 GCA_031293105.1 Butyricicoccus sp.
GGCTTATGAGGTTTGTCTTTCGCTTTCGGGTCATGCTGACCATTCTCAGCGTGGCTTTTTTGATGGTCACCGCGCTCTCGGTGCTGAATTACTATCATTCCAAGCGACTGCTGACCGAAAATTATATCGCAAACCTGGATGACAAACTCTCTTTGCAGGCGCAGCAGTTTGACCAAACCATGCAGCAGATGTATCAGCAGGCGGTGCACATCAGTCAGCTGCCGCAGGTGCAGCAGTTATCGAGCCTTGGTCAGGATGCATCGGATGCCGTGCAGGATACCATCTGCGCCCAGTTGCAGGATTTGCTGACTTCGGTCGATGCGCAGTGCGAACTCTATTTGTGCCTTCCGCAAGCGGGGAGGGCCTTCTGCTCGGTCGATTATCATTCCGATTTGCAAGCGGAGCCGCAGGATTTTGCCCAGCTTACACCGGGAATAGCCGCGCCCAGCCTGACGCCCCTCTTTTTGAGCAATCCCTTTGTCCAAGCCACACAATATGGATTTGGCTATGCGGTTTCCATTCCGCAGGCAGAAGACGGTGCGTTTTTGTTCATTACGCTGGACGAGCGTCTGCTGTATTATGATCTGCTCGCGCCGCTCAACACGACCTCGCAGGAGCGGTACCGGCTGATTTCGCCGGATGGCGAGATTTGTTCCGCGCAGTCGGCTTCCGAACGGATGAGCCGCTGTACCTTCTTTCCGTCGATGCAGGGAAAGCAAATGAATGCCGACATCATGGACGATAATCTGCTGACCGTTACCCTGGCAGCGCCCTTTTCCCGGTATTTCTTGGTCTGTCAGAGCGATCTCAGCGCCATCGCCGGGGAGATGAAGCAGCAGCTGCTTTCGCAGATTTTGGTTTTATTTGCAGCGTTCGTCATCCTGTTTGTGATTTCGATTGGGGTATCCTATTGGCTGGCCAAGCCGCTGCGCGATTTGGCCGAAGCCATGGATTCCGTGCGGCAGGGTGACTTCAGCGCACGGGTCGAAATGCCCAAGATGGATGAGTTCGGCGCGCTGCATTCCCGCTTCAATGCCCTCACCGCACGCTTGGACCAATTGACCGATCAGGTCGTACAGGAGCGCATGCAGAAAAAACAGGCCGAGCTAAGCGCCTTGCAATATCAGATTCGCCCGCATTTTATGTACAATACCCTCAATTCCATTCGCTTTACGGCGATGCTTCAGCGAAACCAAAAGATTGCCGACCTTTTGGGGGATTTCATTGCGCTGCTGGAATCAAGCGTCCAGCGCAACGGCGCGTTCATCCCGCTGCGGGAGGAAATCCATCTGGTTCGGAGCTTTGTCTCCCTGCAAAGCTTTCGCTATGTGGACCGCTTTTCGGTGGAATATGACATTGCACCCGAGGCCGAAGCGTGCTATGTACCCTGCCTTTTGTTGCAGCCGGTGATGGAGAATGCGATTTTTCACGGGGTGGATGCCACCAAAGACCAAAACCTTATCCAGGTGCGGGCGAGCGTCGCAGAGGACCGCCTTCACATCTCGATTGAGGACAACGGCAGCGGGTTTGACCCCGAAGAGAACCAGACCGGCCAACGGTTTGACAACCGGCGCTTGACCGGGATTGGACTGAAAAACATCGCGCAGCGCTTGCAGCTTTATTATGGAGACCGGTCGAGCTTTACCATCGACAGTACCCTGGGGACGGGGACTTGTGTGCGCTTTGCGCTGCCAGTAAGCTATGACCCGCAGGAATATGACCTATGAGAGTACGGAATCTATGGAAAAAGGCCCTGGTGGTCGGTATAATGGCTTTGTTATGCGCGTGTGCGCCCGTGCATCGGGAGCAGGCCCAGCCCAGCTATACGATTGGCGTTGTCCTCAAGGCGATGAACAGCCAGCACTGGATGGAGATGCGTTCCGGGATGGAACAGGCGGCGGCCGAATGCGACGCCCAGCTTCTGCTACTCTATCCGGAGCAGGAAGAGGCGGTGCAGGAGCAGGACGAACTGATTGCATCCGTCCTGGACAGCGGGATTGACGCGCTGCTGGTCGCCCCTTGTGACTCCTATCACACCGCTTGGTTTGCCGAAAAGGCGCACGATCAGGGGATTTTGACCCTGACGGTGGATACCCAGGCGGGCGATAGTGCGATTCCCTATGTCGGTGCCGACAACGTCGGGATTGGACAGCGCGCCGCGGATTTTTTGGCGGAACGGCTGGATACTGGTGCCAAAGTCGGCGTAATTGCCGGGTCCAGGCAGCAGTCCACCCACATCGACCGCATTGCCGGCTTTACCGACCGGCTGACGCAAGCCCTCCCCACCGCCCAGACCCAGGTGCGGTATACCGACAGCCAGTATGCACAGGGTATGGAACAGGCGCAGATTTTGCTGCGGGATGAGGGGTGTAGTGCGCTTTTTTGCACCAATGCGGTCATGGGGTTGGCCGCTGCGCAGGTGCAGGACCAGCTGGGCACCGATGCTTGGATTGTGGCCGTCGATACCCAGGATGATGCCCTCTATGCCGTTTTGGACGGCGCGATGGATGCGCTGATTACGCAATCGGGCTATGAAATCGGGTATCAAGCCGTATCCAGCGCCGTCCAGGCGTTGCAGGACGGGCGGAGCATAAAGGATGTACGCATTGCCAGCGAACTGTTGACCGAAGAAAATATCGCATCCTTTATGGAAGCGTACCATGCGGAGGGATAAATACAGAAATGTATCGTGTATTGCTCGCAGATGACGATATGATCGTCCATATGTTCCTAAAAGACGCCTTTGATTGGGCGACCTATGGGTTTTCGGTCGCCGGGGATGCACGCGACGGCGAAGAGGCGCTGCAGCTGTTTCGCCAAATTCGCCCGGCGCTGGTGCTTACCGATATCAGTATGCCGCGTATCAATGGCATTGAGCTGATTCGCAAGCTGCGGCAGGAAGAAGGGTTTGAAGGGGCGATCATCGCGCTGAGTTGCTACGATGACCGCGCGCTGGTGCAGCAGGCCATTCAGAACGGCGCCGACGAATATTTGCTCAAAAATCATTTGAGCGAACAGACCATGGGTGCGGTCATGCAAAAAATCCATGACCGCGTTGCCGCGCGGCCATGCGTATCCGACACCGTCAGTCCGGCGCAGCAAATCCATCAGACCTATGAAATCGCGCGCAGAGATTGGATGGAATATATTTTGAGCGGGGGGAACGACCCAGCCGTCTTGACCGAAAAGCTGCATGGAGCCGGTCTGGATTCCAAATACCGCCGCGCAGCCGCCTTGCTGATTGCGCCGCTCCACGCCGATGAAGGGCAGACCAATGCCTTGCACGAACTGGCCTCCCGGCGTGTGCTGGATGAGCGCTGCATCTTTCTGCATACGTCTCACAACGGTTTTGCGCTCCTGGCCGATTTTTCGGGCAACCCCTCTACGTCGGACGCATTGGCTGCGTTGCACACCTGGCAGGCGCAGATCGCCGACCTGGCCATGCAGTATCTCAACCTGACGGTCAATTTTTTCATCAGTTCCATTTGTGAGGGGGAACAGGCGGTTGTGCATGCCTTCCGGCAGGCGCATGCCATGCTCCCGTATGGATTCTATGGGGCCGGGCACTGGCAATATGGCACCCAGGCACCGCTGTCGGACGGGTGCCCGCCCGAAGCCGAGCAGTTTATCCGGGACTTGCCTGCGCTGCTGCAATCGATCGAGCAACTTCCGGCGGCCTATGAAGCCGCCCTGCAGGCGTTCGCCCATCACAAGGTACAGCCGGGGATATTGCTCGATTGGCTGCGCCGCTGCGACTATGCGGCGGGCATCGTGCGCAGCGAAAAGGAATACAGTATGCTGCGCCATTTTTCCGACTATACCTCGCTGGAACAGGCCTATCTTCCGCAAGCGGCGCTGGATTTACCGGCTTCAGCCGGTCCGGCCGTGCGCGCAGCGGCAAGGTATGTACAGGAACATTATGCAGAGCCCATCGGCTTGGGGCATGCCGCGCGGCATGTCAACCTGTCGTCTGCCTACCTCAGCACGCTGTTTAAGCAGGAAATGGGGATTAGTTTTTCCAAATATTTAATCCGCATCCGAATCGTGCAAATTCAGCAGCGGTTGCTGCACAGCACCCTGACAATCAAACAGATCTCCGAGGATGCGGGATTCCATGATTATCAGTATTTTTGCAAAGCCTTTAAGCGGGAAACCGGTGTGAGTCCGACCGAGTTCCGGCAGAAATACCAATCTCGGTGAATCGAACATCTGTTTTGTAAGGCTTGCGCCCGAAAGGGCGCCTATGGTATAATAGCCGCATGGCGGTTTGGACACCGCTTCTATTTTATAGGACGGTTTGCGGCTTTTTGGCGCGCAAACCGAGAAAAGGGAATGAAACCATGGAACAGACCAAATTCGACATACAATATGCCTCCATCCGACGGGCGATCATCGAGCAGCGGTTTGCCCATCTCAACGAGATGCAGCGCGAAGCGGTCTTGCAGACCGAAGGGCCGCTTTTGATCTTAGCAGGTGCGGGCAGCGGCAAGACGACCGTGCTCATCCAGCGCATCATCAACATCCTGCGCTTCGGACGAGGGGCACAGTGTGAATATGCCCCCTCGAATGTAACCCAAGACGATTTACGCTTCCTGCTCGACTACCTAAATGATCCCAAGCCCGAATGCGAGCAACGCGCCGAGTGGCTGTGCGCTGTGGAACCGGCCCGGCCGTGGGAAGTCATCGCCATCACCTTCACCAACAAGGCGGC
>JAUMSA010000088.1 GCA_031293105.1 Butyricicoccus sp.
CCGCTGCACGGACACGGTCTGACGATATGCATAAAATTCCAGCAAGGCTTTTGGATAAAATACCGTTTTTCTGCAAGATATCGATAAAAATATTGACAAATTCGCTGCTAACCGGTATGCTTGAGATACAAAGTAACACAGGCTTGTGACTGGTAAGGCAGGCAAGACCAAACGACCGAATGATTGCTCAATAATTCGGATGTTTGGTCTTTTTTTGTTTTTAGCCTGCAAAAAGGAGAAAGGGAGAGGCTTATGCGAACATTTACGTATGTAATCACTGACCCGATCGGGATTCATGCCCGTCCGGCGGGGCAGCTAGTCAAAAAGGCGCAGCAATTTGAAAGCAAAATCGTCATCGAACACAATGGGGTAAAGTCCGAGGCGACCCGCTTGATGAGCTTGATGGGAATGGGCATCCGCCATGGGGATACCGTTCAGGTCACCATCGAGGGCGTGGATGAAGAAAAAGCCTTGGAACAGATGCAGGCGTTTTTTCAGGAGGCTCTATGACAGCAGCATGGCATGGACAGGATGTATATCGCATCAGCCGTGTGATAGGGAATAATTTTGTTTGCATTACCGAGCCGGATGGCCGGGAGGTTATTCTGCGCGGGCTGGGTATTGGCTTTAAAAAGCAGCCGGGCGATCTGGTGCCCGCGCAAAAGGTCGAAAAAATTTACGATTTGCGCGACCCCGAGAAATCTTCCCGCCTGATGGAGCTGCTGGGTGATGTACCGGCTGAATTTCTTGATGTGAGTACGGAAATCATAGAAACAGCGGAAAAAGCAATCGGCCGCCGGCTGAGCGAAAACATCTATATTACCCTGACCGACCATATTTGCTTTGCAGTGGAGCGGCTTCGGACCGGGGCGGCGTATCCCAACCAGCTTTTGTGGGAGATCACCAATTTTTATCCCAGTGAATTTGCCGTCGGGGAGCAAGCGCTGGATATCATCGAACAACGGCTGGGCTATCGCTTATCGCGGGACGAAGCAGGCTTTATCGCGCTGCACATTGTCAATGCGGAAATCGATGGCAAAATGAGCGATATGGTGCGCATCACCGAGCTGATTAGCAGCATCACGGCAACCGTACAGGCGTATTATGGGGTGGCGCTCGATGAACAGTCGCTCGATTATGGACGGTTCATCACGCATTTAAAATTTTTGGGGCAACGCATTACCCAAAATCAGTATTCCCGCGAAGATGATGCGGAATTCCAAACTTTGATCGTGCGGCGCTATGAATATGATTACCATTGCGCCGAACGCATACGCGATCGATTGCTGGAGGAGTTTTCGGTGCAACTGCCGCCGGAGGAGATGATTTTCCTGACCATTCATCTGCATCGGCTTGCACTGACCATGGGTATCACGGAAAAGGAGGAGTAAAAAGATGAAGGATAAGGTTTTTGGCGTCTTGCAGCGAGTGGGTCGTTCCTTTATGCTGCCAATCGCGATTTTGCCGGTCGCCGGTCTGTTTTTGGGGTTTGGTGGTTCCTTTACCAATGAAACCATGTTGGAGGCCTATGGCCTGATGGACTTGATGGGCCCTGGGACCTTTATTTATGCGATCTTGCAGGTGCTTAACTCGGCCGGTTCGGTTGTGTTCAACAATCTGCCGCTGATTTTTGCCATCGGCGTCGCCATTGGCATGGCCAAGCAGGAAAAGGAAGTCTCTGCCCTGTCGGCCGTCATTGCCTTCTTTGTTATGCATGCGACCATCGGCGCGTTGCTCGTGGACTTCGGCGCACCGGACCTGTCCGGTGCAACCGCCAGCGTCCTGGGCATCAATTCGCTGCAAATGGGCGTATTCGGCGGTATCATCGTCGGTCTGGGTACCGCTGCTTTGCACAACCGGTTCTATAAAATCCAGCTTCCGCAAGTGCTGAGCTTCTTTAGCGGCACCCGCTTTGTGCCGATTATCTCGTCGGCCGTGTATCTGGTCGTCGGTATTGCCATGTATTATATCTGGCCGGTCGTACAGACGGGCATCAACGCCCTGGGCGCTTTTGTGCTCGCGTCGGGCTACGGCGGCACCTGGCTGTATGGTTTCATCGAACGCGCGCTGATTCCGTTTGGCCTGCACCATGTATTCTATATTCCGTTCTGGCAGACTGCGTTGGGCGGCACGGCCATGGTTGGCGGCACCTTGGTCGAAGGCGCGCAGAACATCTTCTTTGCCGAACTGGCAACCCCGGGCATCCAGCACTTCTCGGTTGAAGCGACCCGGTTTATGGCGGGTAAGTTCCCGCTCATGATCTTCGGTCTGCCGGGTGCAGCGTTTGCGCTGTACCGCTGCGCCAAGCCGGAAAACCGCAAAGCGGTTGGCGGCCTGCTGCTGTCTGCGGCACTGACTTCCATGCTCACCGGTATCACCGAACCGCTGGAATTTACCTTCCTGTTCGTCGCTCCGGCGATGTATGTGGTACACTGTGTCTTTGCCGGTGCATCCTATATGATTATGCATATCTTAAACGTCGGCGTGGGATTGACGTTCTCGGGCGGCCTCATCGACTTGACCCTGTTTGGTATCATGCAGGGCAATGCCAAGACCAGTTGGCTGTGGATTCCGGTTGTCGGTGTCATCTATTTTATCCTGTACTACCTGGTATTCTCGTTCATGATTAAGAAATTCGATTACAAGACCCCGGGCCGTGATGACAGCGAGATCAAGCTGTACACCCGGAAGGATGTCAATGCGAAAAATGCCGAGCAGGGCGAAGGCGCCGGGGAAGATGTACTGTCCCGCCAGATTATGATGGGTCTGGGCGGCAAGGCCAATATCTCGGACGTCGATTGCTGCATCACCCGTCTGCGCTGCACGGTACACGATGCCTCCAAGGTCGATCAGCAGCTGCTGAAGGAAACCGGTGCATCGGGCGTTATCTGTAAGGGTCAGGGTGTCCAGGTTGTCTATGGTCCGCGTGTATCCAATATCAAATCGGATTTGGAAGCATTCCTGGCTTCTCCGGCAAGCGACCAGGCAGAAGCCGCTCCGGCAGCCGCGGCCGAACCGGCCGAAGAGCCCAAGCAAGCGGCTGGAAAGCCGATTGTTGTCGCGTCGCCGCTGGCTGGTAAGGTCATTCCGCTCGAAGAAGTTGCAGACGGCGTCTTTTCCGAAAAGATGGTCGGTGACGGCTTTGCAGTCGAACCGTCGGATAATAAGGTCTATGCGCCGGCCGATTGCGAAGTGGCGACCGTCTTTGGCACCAAGCATGCCATTGGTCTGCTGACGCCGGACGGCTGTGAGCTGCTCATTCATCTGGGCATTGATACGGTACAGCTCAATGGCGCCCCCTTCACCATTGAAGTTAAGGAAGGCGACAAGCTCAAGAAGGGCGACTGCATCGGTTCGTTTGACGAAAAGGCGATTTTGGATGCGGGCTATCGTACGGTCACACCGGTTGTGGTCACCAACGCGGATGCCTATACGTCGTTCCGCTTGATAAAGACCGGAACCGTCCAGGCA
>JAUMSA010000097.1 GCA_031293105.1 Butyricicoccus sp.
CGTTCTTCTATGCTAAGATGATGGTAGTTCATACAGTCCCCTCCTTGTGGTTTAGTTGTGTGGTAACTCTATTCTACCAGGGTTCTGTATGAACTTCTTTTTATTTTCCTAAAGTGTTGCACTTGATAGTATAATTCACCGGCAAAAAAATCCCCGCTGTCTTTTGCAAGCAGCGGGGTGTGTTTTAAAAATACGTGTAGTTGCAGGGTTTGACATCCCAACCGATGGCCCGCTGGATGTCTCTCAGATACGCGGGATCGCTCAAACGGATGCGCCCCAGACGCACAAAATCGGCCAGCGGAATGGCGCCGATGACCAGGGAGGAAAAGTCCGAGATATCCGCCCACAAGGTCACATCGGCCGCGCCTTCGGGTATCAAATGGACGCTGTCTCCTTCGATGCGCAGCCAGAAGGTGCGGTTGTTTTGGGTTAGGAACGTATCGGTCAGCGCCAGCGCCAGCGTAAACGGCCGGGACGCCGGCGCGCAGGCATGGGTCTGCACGGCGAAATAGCCGGCCACATCGAACAGGCGAATCATGTTCCCCATCGTGCGGCGGCCAATCTCGTGGATGCAGCCGTCGTGCGCGCGGTTTTCCCCGCTGTCCGGGTTGCGGAACATGGTGTGCAGGTACGGGTCGGGCGAATAGATGCGCACCCGGTCGATCTGGTCGACCTGGGAGGCGAAAAACGTCAAAAACTGCTGCAAGGTATCCAAATCGTCGTAAATCATCTCCCGCACACACAAATCGTGGTACATGTCGGTGTAGTGATCGACCTCGACGAATTCGAACGTCAGGTAACCGGTGATGCGGCTCTGGCGGCGGCACAGCACGACATAGGGCATGTCGAAAATGCGGTGCGGGTCCATGTAGGGATGGACAGTCGCGCCGTTGGTACGCTCTGCATACGCCCGATAATAGGCGAGCACTTCCTCGCGGTCGCCCTCTTCGGCATAGCACAGGCCTTCCTTGTGGCCAAAGGACCGGATTTCCGACGCTTTGGGCATGTAGAAATAGGCTTCCATGCAGTGTCCATACCCCATCTTGCGGTAAAACGCCGGGTTGAATGGATGCAGGCAGCCCACCGTGGTGCCCAGCTTGGTATAATACCCCATCAGCACCCGCAGCATGTTGCGGGCAATGTGTTCTTTTTTGTGCAGAAAATGGGTGGAAACATAGGCGGCGGCGCCCATAGGCATCATCACGCCTCTGACATTGAGGGTGAAATCCATCATGAGGATGGACCCGATGAGTGTTCCTGTGTCGTCGAAACAGCCGAGGTATCGTCCCTCGTCCGGTTGATACAGCTCGCTTTCCATGTTCTGAAGAAGGGAGGCCGGCGTTTTGGAGGGGAACGCAGTGAGCACGTTCCGCTGAAGCTGCCGGACTTCTTCGGGAAGAACGAATCTGATATCCATTTTTTCACTCCTTTGCTGAAGTTGGACGGGCTGGCTGGAACGGCCCGTCTGTGCACCAGCTTCGGTTTCATTATGGCAGTTTTACCGAAAAAGTCAAGCACCCTTTGGACGATAACTTGTAAAAACGCCGAAAAAAATGCAAATTCCCCCTTGACGCTAGGGAATAAATAGGGTATGATGAATGCAGTGATTCGGCAATCTGCGACGTAGTGGGCAGCCGGAACATAGCGTATTTGGATAGGTGCGATGTAGCGTCTTGACTCCTGCAACAGCGAGGTTCAAGGCGCTTTTGCGTTTTTTGAGCCTTAGCCAAGGTCATTTTTGAGGGAGGGATACATTTTGGATCAGTTTGATCTCCACACAAAAATCCTGATCGGCGGCGATGCCCTGGGCCAAATGCTCGGGCAGATGAAGCGTATCTTTATCGTAACCGACAAATTCATGCACGAGAGCGGCCGGGTCTCCTACCTGACCGACCAAATCACCACCCCGGGGGCGGAATACCGGATCTTTTCCGATGTGACCCCGGACCCGGACATCGACCTGGTCACCGAGGGCGTTGCCCACATCCTGGACTTCAAGCCCGACGCGGTGATCGCACTGGGCGGCGGCTCCCCCATTGACGCGGCCAAGGCCATCGTCTATTTCGCCGCACAGCAGTTCGACCTGCGCGATTGCCCCTTTATCGCCATCCCGACCACGAGCGGCACAGGCAGCGAAGTGAGCAAATTCGCGGTCATCACCGACCGCGCGCGCGGCATCAAATACCCACTCATTGCAGACAGCCTGCTCCCCGATTACGCGGTGCTGGACGCGGCGCTCACGCGCAGCGTGCCGCCCGGCGTGACCGCTGACACCGGCATTGACGTGCTCACCCACGCCATCGAAGCCTATGTCTGCACCGAAGCCAACACCTTTACCGACGCGCTGGCTGAAAAAGCGGTCAAGCTGGTGGACAAATACCTGCTCACCGCCTACCGCGAGCCGGACAACCTGGAAGCACGGCAGGCAATGCACAACGCCTCCTGTCTGGCTGGCGCTGCGTTTTCCAACGCCGGGCTCGGCCTGTGCCACAGCATGGCGCATGCGCTGGGCGCGCAGGCGCACATCGCCCACGGACGGGCGAACGCCATCCTGCTGCCCTATGTCATGAGCTTTAACGCCGGCTGTGAAACCACCCTCACCCCGACCGCAGGACGTTATGCCGAACTAGCCGCCCTGATCGGTATGGGTGCCAGCAGCACCCGGCAGAGTGCGCTCAACCTCATCCACATGGTGCGCCGGCTGGAAACCCAGATGAAAATGCCGCTGAGCATCAAGGACGCGGGCGTCAGCGCTGCGGACTTTGAAGCGATGCTGGATACCCTGGCCGACGCGGCCCTGGCAGACCGCTGCATGGCGACCACGCCCATCCCCTGCTCGCGGGAGGACATTGTGTCCCTATACCGGCAGGCCTACACCAAGAGCAGCCGCAGAAGCCTGCAATAATTCAAAAACGGAGGGATGGCAATGATCGAACTCGACGAAAAGGCCCGCATTATACAGGAATTTGTGCCCGGCAAACAGGTCACCCTGGCGCACGTCATCGCCAGCCCGGTCGAGCAGCTTTATGCCAAACTGGGCCTGCTGGACGCCGAAGGCGCGATCGGTATTTTCACCATCACGCCGAGCGAAGCGGCCATGATCGCCGCCGATGTCGCCAGCAAGGCGGCCGATGTTTCCATCGGATTTGTCGACCGGTTCAACGGTTCGCTGGTCATTACCGGCGATGTGGCAGCCGTGGAAGCGTCCCTGCACGACGTCATGTCCGTCCTGTGCGACAAAATGGGCTTTGCCGCGGCACCCATCACCAAAACATAACACTATGGATAAAAAACGAAGCATTCTGATCGGCCGGGCGGCCGCGGGGAGAACCACCCTGTGCGAGTTCCTCAACCATGAGG
>JAUMSA010000123.1 GCA_031293105.1 Butyricicoccus sp.
CGGACATACAAGCCCAAGGAGGGATTGGTCAGCCAGTTGCTCCCCTTATTGTAGCTTAGGCAAGAGGAGGAAAAGAAGCCCAGCCGGATGCGGGGCTTCCAACCAATAATTATTGTAATAGGAGGGACAAAGGATGTTTCACAATCAACTCAAGCGGATTGTTGCCGTTTTGTGCGCGGGCAGCCTGTTATGGAGCTCGGCCGCAGCGGCGACGATTACAGATTTTCCCGATGCCGCCGGGCATTGGGCTTATGATGCGCTCGCAAAAGCGGTAGACGATGGTCTGTTGCAGGGCGATGAGGGCCGTCTGCTTCCCAGTGGCAGCCTGACCGGCGCCCAAATGGCCGCCATCCTCAACCGCGTGCTCGAAGCCCAGAACACCGACCGTTCGTATCCGGATACGCCGGCCGGTCAATGGTATACACAGGACGCCTCCAAGGCAGCTTCGCTCGGCACCTTGCCGGTGGACGGCTCTATTGATCTCAATGCCCCGGTTACCCGTGGCCAGGTCTTTGCCGCCTTGACCGCTGCGTTTGGTCTGGATGAAGCTTCTCCCGACGAAAGTGTCCTGGACGCCTTTTCGGATGCCAACACGTTAACGCCTGCCCAGCGCCGTGCGGCGGCTGTTCTGGTGCGGGACGGCATCCTATCCGGCTCGGAAGACGGTTCGCTGCAAGCGTCCCGCGGCATTACCCGCGCGGAATTTGTTTCCCTGATCTACCGCATTTGGAACAGCTCCTATCTGACCACGTCGGACATGCTGGCTGAGCCGGAACCCCCGGCGGAAGACGTGACCGAGACGCCGACGGACGAAACAGTTGAAACTCCAACCGACGACACGGCTGAGACCCCGGCAGACAACACGGCTGAGACGCCGGCTGACGAGACCGCTGAAGCCCCGGCGGCGGACACCGCTGAGACTCCGGCTGATGAAACCGCCGAAGCCCCGGCAGCCGACACGACCGAGACCCCGGCTGATGAAACCACCGAAGCCCCGGCAGCCGACACAGCTGAAACCCCGGTGGCCGAGACCAAGCTTTCTCCGGTTTATCTATTCTACACCTCGCCGGACAGCTTGGACCGCACCCAGTCGTATGACCGCATCGTGCTGCGCGGCCAAGACATGGCGCCGGTATTCTCCGAAGGCGACCCGATTTCGGTCAAGCGTCTGGTTATCGGCACGACAGGTACGCCGTTTACGCTGTCCAACACCATCGGCAACACCTTTGGGACGGTTGTCATCGGCGGCGGCACCGGCGCGGTCACCGTGCAGCAGAACACGACCAACCGCGTCGAGATCACCGGTTCCGACCGCGCGATCTATTTGACCGGCCTGAAGCTGGACAGCCTGATTATCAGCGGCAGCGGTAACAAGATCTTCACCGACAGCCAGACGTCCATCGGCACCCTACGGGTGACAGCGGGTGCTTCCAATAACGTCATCCAAGTGGATGGTTCGGTAAACTCAGCTGATCTTGCCGGCGCATGGACCACCTTACAGGGTGATGGCCATGCGGGCAACGTCTTTGTCACCGGCAAACGGTGCACCATCTCGCTGGCAGCCGACACGGTCGATGATTCCAAGGTGGACAACGGCCTGGACGGCGTCAAAGTGACCGTTACCGCGCCCAAGGTCGCACCGGGCGGACAAATCACCGCAACCGCGACCATCACAGGCGTGGACAAGGCCCGCATCTGCGGCGCGCAGTGGTATTTGGACGGCCAACCGGAATCGTCGTTTGCCAACTGGTCGTTTGAAATCAGCGAAGGCAAGACCTCCAGCTATCGTCGTGCCATTACATTCACCAAAAACATGCAGCTCGAACATACGGTTGGATTTGTGCTCACCTACCGTAATTCGGTGACCGGCGATTACGAAAAGATCATTGCCGGCGCCACCGTGACGATTGAAAACTACCCGGCCAGCCATTATCTGCCCACACCGGCCGAGGTACTGGCCAAGGTCAATCCGACCTACCGTCCGGGCAACACCGACTATTCCGATGACGAAAAGACCGTCTTTGTCAACGCCAAGGGCTACGCGAGCGACACCCAGTATCTGATTTGGGTCAGCCGTTCGGCGCAGATGGTCAATGTCTTCCAAGGCTCCAAGGGCAACTGGAAACTCATCCATGAATTCCAGTGCGCAACCGGTAAATCCAGTTCGCCGACCCCGGTGGGCGTGACCTATGTCACCTACAAGCAGACCGCTTGGGTCACCAGCAGTTATACCTGCCGTCCCATTGTGCGCTTCTATCCGGGCACCGGGTATGCGTTCCATTCGCGCCTGTATTATCCGGGCACGAACACGCTGAAAGACCCATCCATCGGCTTCCCGGTATCAGCTGGCTGCGTGCGCATGCTGGATGAAGGCATCAACTGGCTGTACAACAACATTCCGAGCAAAACGACCGTTGTTATCTACTAAAAAGCAAAAAAGAAGGGAACCCAATCGGTTCCCTTCTTTTTTTATTCTTCGGTTTCGGTCGTATCTTCGGTGTCTTCTTCCTCTTCGTGGTCGGTGCGGACGATGGAAATGACCTTCACATCGTCGTCGGTACGCATGACGATGACGCCCTGGCTCGACCGGCCGCATTCGCGGATTTGGTCGACCGGCGTACGGATGATGACGCCGTCGTCGGTGATAATCATGATATCGTTGTCATCATCGACCACCGCGATACCGGCCACCAGACCGGTCTTTTCGGTCAGGTTGTGCAGAGTGATACCGCTGCCGCCGCGATGATGGACGCTGAAATCTTCGACCGGCGTGCGCTTGCCATAGCCGTTTTCGGTGACGGACAGCACATGCGCGCCCTTACGTGCCCGCGCCGCGCCGACGACAAAGTCGCCTTCGGCCAAACGGATGCCGCGTACACCGACCGCCGTACGGCCCATAGCGCGTACTTCGGATTCGGCAAAGGTGATGGCCTTGCCCTCATGGGTGGCGATGAGGATGTTCTCCTCGCCGTCGGTCAGGCGCACATCCACGACCACGTCGCCTTCGTTTAAGCCGAGCGCCCGCAGGCCGCCCTTGCGGATGTTTTGCAGGTCGCTGAGTACCACGCGCTTGATGGTGCCCATGCGGGTGACGAACACCAGATATTTTTCATCAGAGAATTCCCGGATGGGGAACATCGCCGTAACCTTTTCGTTCGGGTCGAGTTCGAGCAGGTTGACGATATTCGTGCCCTTGGCCGCACGTCCGGCCTCGGGAACCTGGTAGCCCTTGAGCTTATAGACCTTGCCTTGGGTGGTAAAGAACAGCAGCGTATCGTGGGTGGAAGCCGTGAACAGGCCGCGAGTGAAGTCCTCCTCGCGGGTGGTCATGGCATTGACGCCGCGGCCGCCACGGTTCTGTGCGCGGTAAGCCGACGTCGGGATACGCTTGATATAGTTCAGATGGGTGAGGGTATAGGTGCAATCCTGTTCCTCAATCAGGTCCTCAATGTCGATTTCGTCGGCCACGTTCGCGATTTCGGTGCGGCGCTCGTCGCCGTAGGCGTTTTTGATCTCCTGCATCTCTTTCTTGACCACTTCGAGCATGTTGCGGTCGCTCGACAGGATTTCCATAAAGCCTGCAATCTTGCCTTCGAGTTCGTCGTATTCGTCGTTCAGCTTTTGCTGCTCCAGACCGGACAGGCGGCCCAGACGCATATCGACGATGGCCTGTGCCTGCGCTTCGTCCAGATGGAACTCAAAATGCTCGGAACCATCGACAATGCCGAGTAGCGCAATCTGGTCAATCCAGAATGGCTCCTTGCACAGGTTTTCCTTGGCCTCGGCTTCGCTCTTGGAGGCACGAATGATGGCAATAATGCGGTCGATGTTGTCCTGGTCGGTGGCCACCTTGAGGCCCTCCAGGATGTGGGCGCGTGCCTGCGCCTTGGCCAGGTCGAACCGGGTGCGGCGGGCGACGACGTCCTTTTGGAAGTCGATATAATAATCAATGATTTCGCGCAGGGTGAGAACGCGCGGCTGTACCTTGTCCGGGTTGGACGGGGAGGGCACGAGCGCCAGCAAGATCATCGAGCAGGTATCTTGCAGCTGGGTATAATTATACAGCTGATTGAGCACCACCTGGGCGTTGGCGTCGCGCTTGATATCGATGACAATGCGCATGCCTTCGCGCGAAGAATGGTCCATGATGTTGGAAATGCCTTCGACGCGCTTATCCTTGACCAGATTGGCCATGGATTCGACCAGACGCGCCTTGTTGACCATGTACGGGATCTCGGTAATGATAATCTGGCTGCGGCCGTTGTCGTTTTCCTCAATCGTGCAGCGCGCGCGGACTTTGATCTTGCCGCGGCCGGTGGCATAGGCGGCACGCATGCCGGCGCGGCCCATGATGATGCCGCCGGTGGGGAAGTCCGGCCCCTTGATGATGGCGGTCAGTTCATCCAGGTCGGCTTCCGGATGGTCGATGACATAGCACACCCCGTCGATGACCTCGGTGAGGTTGTGGGGCGGGATGTTTGTCGCCATACCGACCGCGATACCCGACGAGCCGTTGACCAGCAGGCAGGGGAAGCGGGAGGGCAGTACGACCGGCTCCTTGCGCTCTTCGTCGAAGTTGGGCTGGAAATTGACCGTGTCTTTCTTGATGTCGGCCAGCATGTAGTTGGAAACCTTGGCCATACGGGCCTCGGTATAACGATAAGCCGCCGCAGGGTCGCCGTCGACCGAACCGAAGTTACCGTGGCCGTCGATCAGGGGATAGCGCAGCGAGAAGGGCTGTGCCATACGGACCATGGCGTCATAGACCGAGGCGTCGCCGTGGGGATGGTACCGGCCGAGCACGTTACCGACGGTCGTTGCCGACTTACGGTAGGGCTTGTCCGAGGTCAGACCGTCCTCATACATCGCATACAGAATGCGGCGATGGACCGGCTTTAAGCCGTCGCGCACGTCGGGCAGCGCACGCCCGACGATAACGCTCATGGCGTAATCGATATAGGAACTTTTCATCTCCTGGTAGAGCTCTACCGGGAGAATTTTTTGATTTTCGTATTCTTGACTCATTCTTTCCCTCCAAAAGCGAGGTCTATCCCAACTCAGATGTCGAGGTTCGTGACGTATTTCGCGTTCTTCTCAATGAATTCCCGGCGCGGCTCGACCTTTTCGCCCATCAGCAGGGCAAAAATTTCGTCGGCTGCCGCCGCATCTTCCATGTGTACCTGCTTGATGATGCGGTTTTCCGGGTTCATGGTGGTTTCCCAAAGCTGTTCGGGGTCCATCTCACCGAGGCCCTTGTAACGCTGGACACGCACGTTGTCGCCCATGTCATCCAGGCAGGCGCGCTGTTCTTCATCCGAGTAGGTATACCGCACATCCTTGCCCTTTTCGTTCTTAAACAGCGGCGGCTGGGCAATGTACACATGCCCATGCTCGATGAGCGGCCGCATGAAGCGGAAGAAGAAGGTTAAAAGCAGGGTGCGGATGTGGCTGCCGTCCACGTCGGCATCGGCCATGAGGATGATTTTGCCGTAACGCAGCTTGCTTAAATCAAAATCCTCGCCAAAGCCTGCGCCAAAAGCGGTAATCATGGGCGTCAGCTTTTCGTTGCCATAGACTTTATCGAGTCGGGCCTTTTCGACGTTGAGCATCTTGCCCCACAGCGGCAGGATGGCCTGATAACGGCGGTCGCGGCCTTCCTTGGCCGAGCCGCCTGCCGAGTCACCCTCGACGATGTAGATTTCAGTCAAATGCGGGTCGCGCTCCTGGCAGTCGGCCAGCTTACCGGGCAGGGAAGCGCCATCGAGCGCCGACTTGCGGCGGGTCATCTCACGCGCCTTGCGCGCCGCTTCGCGGGCGCGGGCGGCCGTCTGCGCCTTGTCGATAATGGCGCGCGCGACCGACGGATTTTCCTCAAAGAAGGTGGTCAAGCGGTCGTTCATCATGGTTTCGACCAGGGTACGCATATCGCTGTTGCCCAGCTTGGTCTTGGTCTGGCCCTCGAACTGGGCCTCTTGCAGCTTGACCGAGATGATGGCCGTTAGGCCTTCGCGCACGTCGTCGCCCGAGAAGGACTTTTCATTTTCCTTGATGAGGTTATATTTGCGGCCATAATCGTTTAACACGCGGGTGAGCGCGGCCTTAAAACCGGTTTCGTGGGTGCCGCCCTCGGTGGTGTTGATGTTGTTGGCAAACGAAATGAGGGTTTCGGAATACGAGTCGGTGTACTGCATGGCGACTTCGGCCATGCTGCCTTCGCGGCTGCCCTCCATGTAGATGACGTCCTTGTGGATGGGGGTCTTGGTGCGGTTCAAATACTCGACAAACTGCCGGATGCCGCCCTCATAGTGCATGACTTCCTCGTTCGGCTCATCCTCGCGCTCGTCGCGCAGGGTGATCTTGATGCCGGCGTTGAGGAACGCCTGGTCACGCAGGCGCTTTTCGAGGACTTCAAAATCATAGACCGTGGTTTCGAAGATTTCGGGGTCGGCCTTGAAGCGGATGGTCGTGCCTGTTTCGCTTTCAAACGGCACCGATTCCATAGGCTTGACGGTCACGCCGCGCTCAAAGCGCATGAAATGCTTTTCGTGCCCATCGCGCACCTCGGCTTCCAGCCAAAGGGACAGGGCGTTAACGACCGACGAACCCACGCCGTGCAGGCCGCCCGACACTTTATAGCCTTCGCCGCCGAACTTGCCGCCTGCGTGCAGCACGGTCAAAACCACTTCGAGCGTCGGAATGCCCATCTGCGGATGGATGCCGCAGGGGATACCACGGCCGTTGTCGGCCACGCGGATGATGTTGTCCTTTTCGATGGTTACTTCGATATGGGTGCAGTAACCGGCCAGCGCTTCGTCGATCGAGTTATCGACGATCTCATACACCAGATGGTGCAGGCCCTGGGCCGAGGTCGAACCGATGTACATGCCCGGGCGCTTGCGCACCGCTTCCAGGCCTTCGAGCACCTGGATCTGGCTTTCGTCATAGGTTTCCGTGACCCGCAGGTCGAGCATTTCTTCGCTCAGGCCTTCACTTTCCTTTTTTTCGATGTTCTCACTCATACATAGATCCTTTACTTTGCGAAATAATCAACCGGCCGCAGCCCGCCCGCGGCGACGCGGCTCCCAGCAAACATGCGGACACGCCCCACTTACAGCGTCCCTTCCTCCACGCGCTTTTGCAGCGTGCGCGACGAGATGGGCGAGAGGTATAAAATCTCCCCCAGTTCGCCGGTGCACAACACCGCCGAACCGGGCAGGTCATCGCACAAATCGACGATGCGGCCTTCGTCGCCCAGCCGCGTGAGCAGGCGGCGGGTACGCGCCGAAGCCGTGGCCGTATCCATATCGAAGATGCAGACGATTTGCCGCAGGGGAACCATATAGTCCTGTCCAATATGCACATACATGGCTTTTTTTACCCCGCCTTCTCTATTGGTTTTTGCCGCATGGATTCTGTACCTATTATACCACTTTTTTGCCGTTTTGTCTGTGGAAAAAGCAAATATTTTGGGGTAAAAATGACTAATTCCCGCTCAAAACCGGATAAAAAACTGTATAAAAAGCATCTTGCTTATTCTGTCCGGTTGCTTTCTGCCAAAATCCTCCCGTTTTGGATGGTGAAAACCTTCCCGGCCTCGATTTTCCGGGCAATATCCTCCTCACAGCAGGTGATGATGACCTGGCCTTTGTCGATGCGGTTTAACACAAAATCCTGCCGCCGCCGGTCAAGTTCAGAGAGCACATCGTCCAGGAGCAGTACGGGGTATTCCCCGCAGTCCTCAAAGAACATCTCCCGCTCGGCCAGTTTCAGCGCCAGCGCACAGGTGCGCACCTGCCCCTGGGAGCCGAACGACGAGGCCGACACCCCGTTGATGGTCAGATCGAGGTCGTCCTTGTGCGGGCCGGACAGGCAGCTTGCGGCCGCGAGTTCAAATTTCTTGTGGCTCATGACATGCTCAATGAGGTCGCGCTCAATTTCGGCATAGCTTGCAAACGGGTCCTGGACGCCCGACACGGTCTTGTATACCGCACCCAAGGTTTCACTCGGCGCAGCCTCCTTGTGCACCGCAGCGGCCTTCTCCGACAGCTTACGGATATAGTACGCCCGGTAGCGGATGAGGATCGCCCCCAGATGGGCCAGCCGCAGCGAAAAATCGTCGAGCAGGTCGAGCAGCGCCGGTTTTTCGGCGCTGTCTTTGAGAATGCGGTTTTTATGGGCCAGCACCTTTTCGTATTCGCTCAGGACTTTGTCATAGTTTGGCCGGAGCTGGCACAGGGCGGTGTCCAGAAACCGCCGCCGGGCGGCTGCCCCGGCACGGATGAGATACAAGTCGTCCGGGCAAAACAGCACGGTTTTGAGGATGCCGCGCGCGTCGCCCTGCCGCTTCATGCGCACGCCGCCCCGCCAGACCTCGGCTGCCTTGTGCGCAAACAGCCGGATTTCGACCGTAAAATCCCGGTTCTCAGCCTCAAATTCGCCCAAAATACTGCCAGCCTGCTGACCGAAGCGCAGGCCTTCCTTTTTCTGGCCGGTGCGGAACAGCCGCATGGTCGAAAGCGCCGCCGCGGCCTCGAGCAGATTGGTCTTGCCCTGCGCATTGTCGCCACTGATGACATTCACCCCCGGCGCAAACGAAAAACTGGCGTCCGCATAGTTGCGAAATTCATGTAATTTTATGCAG
>JAUMSA010000177.1 GCA_031293105.1 Butyricicoccus sp.
CTTCAAAGACGCGCGGCGCGGCATTGTAGAAACTATCGGCGCAGGCGCGGTCGGCCTTCATGCCGGCAGCCAGCAAAATGGTGTCTGCTTCGAGCAGGGTTTCGCCGTCCGGGCCTTCGCACAGCAGACCAGCATCGGTGACCGCCTTGGCGGTGGTGTTCACGTGGATTTTGATGTTGCTATTGCGCATATAGATCTTCATGGCGTTCTTGTGCATGAAGTAGGAATCTGCAGCCCCGTCGTCCTTCATCTCGACAATGGTGACATCCTTGCCTAGGCCGTCCAGATAAATGGCGCATTCGCTGCCGACCAGACCGCCGCCCAGAATGACCACCTTTTGGCCAATAGCCGGGGTTTCCTGATGCAGGGCGTCCAGGGTTACGACCTTGTCGCTGTCGATGCCCGGGATAGGCGGCACGATGGGCTTGGCGCCCACGGCGGTGATAATCACGTCCGCCTGCAGCGCTTCGGCCTGTTCGGCGGTCAGCTCGGTGTTTAGCTTGACTTCCACACCGGTCTGTGCCAGACGGCCTTCCAGCACCTTGACGAAGCGGTACATATCCTGCTTGAAGGGGATGTATTGTTCGGAGAGCAGCTGTCCACCCAGACGGCTGTTCTTTTCATACAGCGTGACCGTATGCCCGCGCTGGGCTGCCGTGATGGCGGCATACATGCCGCCCGGGCCGCCGCCGACCACAACGACCTTTTTGGGAGTGGTGGCAGGCGCGCCGTAGAAGCTCTCCATCTCGTGGCCGACCACGGGGTTGAACGCGCAGCAGAAGGTGCGGTTGGTCAGGTAGTTGTAGAAACAGGTAAAGCAGCGGCAGCAGCGGGTGATATCATCCTTGCGGCCGGAAAAGGCCTTTTCCGGGAAATAGGGGTCGCAGATCGACTGACGGGCGATCTCGATGATATCCGCCTTGCCGGAAGCCAGGATTTCCTCCATCTGGTCCGGGTCGTTCAGGCCGCCCAGGGTCGCTACCGGGGTCTTGACATGCTTTTTGACTTCCGCCGCCAGATACACGTTGCAGCCGTGTTCGACGAACATCGACGGGTGGGTTAGCACGAATACGTCCGGGTCCTCATGCACACCGGCCGAAACGTGGATGATGTCCACCTTGCCGTCAATGGCCTTTGCCATGGCGATGCCTTCGTCTATTCCATAACCATCCTTTGTCAGTTCGGCACCGCTCATGCGGAATTCAATCGGGAAATTGTCGCCAACCGCTTCGCGCACCTTTTCAATGACCAGCAGCGGGAACCGCATGCGGTTTTCCAGGCTGCCGCCCCAGCGGTCAGTGCGGTGGTTCATCGAAGGCGACATAAACTGTCCGAGCAGCCAGCCGTGGCCGCCGTGAATCAGAATCATATCAAAGCCCGCCTGCTTGACGAGCGCCGCTGCATTGCCAAAGGCTTCGGCCGTGCGGAGGATTTCCTCCTCGGTCATCGCACGCACGGGCAGCCCATCCGGGTTCACTTCATCGTTGGGGCCAAGCGCATATTTTTCGGAAGCATGTCCGTGTCCGCGCGCGTTGGCGTATTTGCCGCCGTGGGCGAGTTCCATGACTGCTTTGCAGTTATGGCGGTGCATGGCCTTGGATGCCTCTTTCAGCGAGGGCAGGGAGCCGATGTCATAAAGCGCCACTTCCTTGGTGTGCGTGCGGCCAACCGCATCCACGATGCCCAGGCCGATCGCCACGCTGGACAAGCCGCCGCGCGCCCGGTTTTCGTGAAACGCAACATCTTCTTTGCGCATGTGGCTGTCCGAATCCATTTCCGGATTGCTCATCGGTGCGCCGAAGATTCGATTTTTAAAGGTCACGCCCTTGATGGTGATGGGGCTGGCCAGATGGGGATAATATTTGTTTTGCATAGATCAAATCATTCCTTATAAGCAGCCTTGTGGGGAACCGTCCGGGACGGGACCCAGTTTCTGTCGCATTCCCTTGGGGGAATATCTGGGGAGAGTGGAAAAGCGGTTTTGCAGTATCATCCCGCAAAACCGCTTTTCGCAGATAGTTTGGAAAGAAAAAAACGGATCGGCAAGGATTATAGAACGGTGAAGAAACCGCCATCTACGTTGATGTCAACGCCGTTTAGGTAATCGGATGCGCGGGAAGCCAGGAATACAATGGTGCCCATCAGGTCGTCCATCTCGCCCCAGCGGCCAGCCGCGATGCGACCAGTGATCTTATCGTAGAACTTGGGGTCCTTGCGCAGCTCGGCATTGACCTCGGTGGCCAAAAAGCCCGGGCAGATCGCGTTGGTCTGGATATTATACCGGCCCAGTTCGTTGGAGAAGTTGCGGGTGATGCCGATGACGCCGTGCTTGGCCGCCGTGTACGGCGGGCACTTGGCGTCCGAGGTGTAGCTGAGCGCCGAACCGATATTGATGATCTTGCCGCCGCCCTGCTTCTTCATAATGCGGGCGACTTCCTTGGACATGAAGTATACGGCATTGAGGTCCAGGTTGATGCACATATCCCAGTATTTATCCGGATAATCGTCAAAGTCAGCAAAGGCGCTTGCGCCTGCGTTGTTGACCAGAATATCGATGCGGCCATACTGCTTCATGCACTCATCTACACAGGCCTTGCGGTAGTCTTTATCGGTCAGGTCGCCGCGCAGGAAATGCACCTGACGGCCTTCCTTTTCGATCAGCTCCTTGATCTCAGCCACGTCTTCGGTGAAGTGCGGGATAAACAGGTCGGCACCGGCTTTGGCAAACGCAACCGCGTAGGCCATGCCCAGACCCTGGTTGGCGCCCGTAACCATGGCAACCTTCCCGTCCAGACGGAACCAATCCAAGCTGAATCGATCAAAAACAGTAGACATTTAAAACACGTCCTTTCCTGGAAAAATCAAAGTTGGGGAGAGCGGCGGGACGTGATGGCAGCACGCCCCGCCAAAGAACATGGTGGTTTAGATGTGCAGCATCTGCTCGAGGGCTTCGACGATGCCGTCGCGGTCCATATGATAGTAATGATAGATCGCGTCAACCGAACCCAGGACAGCGAACTCATCGGGCATGCCGACACGCTTGAAGTTGCCCTTGTAGCTCGATTCGCACAGAACTTCGGCAACGGCGCCGCCCAGGCCGCCATTGATCGAGTGGTCTTCGACGGTGACGATGTTGCCGGTCTTCTGCGCTACACGCAGGATAGCTTCAGTATCCAGCGGCTTGATGGTGTGCATATCCAGGATGCCGATGGAAGAGCCGTGCTTTTCCTTCATCATCTTGGCTGCCATCAGGCATTCATACAGGTTGGAACCGCAGGAGATGATGTAAGCATCGGTGCCTTCGAGGGTTTCGATGGCCTTGCCGATGACCAGGTCATAGTCTTCCGCGTAAACGTTGGGCGAGCCCGCACGGTCGATGCGGATAATCATGGGGCCGACAAAGTCCATCGACTGACGGATGAACTTACAGCACTGGCCGGCGTCTGCGGGAACGACAACGGTCAGGTTGGGGATCGCGCGATAGAGCGCCAGGTCGGCGATATCGTTATGGGTGGGGCCGCCGCCGGCGGTAACGCCCGAGTGGGTACCGATCAGACGGACATTGACGTCGTTGTAAGCGATATCGGTGTGAATCTGGTCGGCTGCACGCAGCGGAAGGAAGGGGCCGAATACCTGGGAAAATACCGTGCAGCCGGACAGAGCCAGACCCGCCGAAGCGCCAACCTGATCGGGTTCGGCGATGCCGAAGTTGAAGCAGCGCTCGGGGAATTCTTTCAGCAGTTTGCCCGCCGAAGAAGAGGGGGCAACGTTATCCGAATAGGTGAATACAAAATCCTTGCCTTCGCAGGCCATTTTATAAAGCTCCTCGCCGTATGCTTCACGGGCGTTGGAGAGCATCATGTCAAAATCATAGGTTGTTTTCGCTGCCATTTATCATCACGCCTTTCTCATTTTTGCAACGTCTGCCAGGGCGATCTTGAGGTCTTCGTCGCCGATGCCGCCGCCGTGCCACTTGTGATTGCCTTCCATGAAGGAAACGCCCTTGCCCTTGATGGTGTTGGAGATGATGAAGGTCGGACGGGCTTCCTTGGTGTAATCGAGCGGGGGCAGTTTGTCGAGTGCGGCGCAAACCTGAGCCATGTCGTTGCCGTCCTCGATTTCAATGACATCCCAGCCAAAGGCGCGAACCTTGTCGGCAACCGGGTCGATGTTCATGATCTGCTTGGTGTTGCCGGTCATCTGGAGCTGGTTCTTATCGAGGATGCAAACCAGGTTGTTCAGCTTATAGTGGCCGCCGGACATCAGAGCTTCCCAGTTGGTGCCTTCGTCGAATTCACCGTCGCCGATCATGACGATGACACGGTAATTTTCCTTGCGGTAGCGGGCGCCCAGGGCGTAACCGACAGCGATGGGCAGGCCGTGGCCGAGCGAACCGGCCGAAACTTCGATCTGCGGGCACTTTTTGCGGTTGGAGTGCATGCCGAACTTGTAGGTGTCCAGGCTCTCAAAGTGCTCGACCATGTAGTCCTGGGTGTACGCGCCCAGATCGGAGAAGATGGTGTACAGGGTCTCCGAGCAATGGCCCTTGGAAAGGATGAAGCGGTCGCGGCCTTCCTTATGCGGGTCCATAACATCGAAGTTTAAGTATTTGTAGTACAGCGCAACCGCAACTTCCACGATGGACAGCTCGCCGCCCAGGTGGCCCATGCCGATGCGATGGATAAAGGTTAACAGGTTGGAACGGATATCGACGCACTTGTCCTCGAGTTCCGCGATGGTTTGCAGTTTTTTACTCATTTTTCACTCATCCTTTCGGTTTATTCGCCCTCGAACTTGTTGCAGCGAATGAGGATCTTGGGATACTTGCTGGTCAGATGCATTTTGAACGCCTCTTCGACGTCGTCGATGTCATAAACCTGCTCGTCAGACGTGAAGGCGGACAGATCGACGTACTTGAGGTATTCGGCCGTGCGCTCAAAGTTGAAGTGTGCACAGTACATGCCCGTGATGTTGACCTGGCGCATGTAGCAGTACTCAAACAGATTCAGCGGCATCTCGTAATCGACCGGGAACTGGGCGACATACAGGATGTTCGCATACTTGGCCGAAACCTTGAGCATGTTGACCGCAGCACTCGGAACGGCCGAGCATTCCAGAATCACGTCATAGCCCAGGCCATTGGTGATCTCCATAGCGCGTTCAACGATGTCCTCGGTGATCGGGTTGATGATGTGCTCGACGCCGATCTTCTTGGCCAGCTCGCAGCGGCTTTCAACCGGCTCGGACAGGGTCAGTTCGGCAGCGCCGAATTTAGCGGCGAGCTGAGCACATAGCTGGCCAATCGGGCCGCCGCCCGAAATCAGTACACGCTTGCCAACCAGCATGCCGGCCTTATCCATGGCGCGTACGGCGATGGAGAGCGGCTCCATCAGGCTGCCTTCGCGCAGGCTGACACCTTCGGGCAGCTTGCAGACCTGGGATTCATTCCAGACGACATATTCGGCCATGCACGGTTCGTTGCCGATGTTGGTGCAGTATTCGGGATGGCCGATCGAGCACTGATAGCACTTGCCGCAGTAGCCCAGGAAGTTGCCGCCCACACGGTCGCCAACCTTCAGACCCTTGGCCGTTGCATTCTTGCCCAGCTTGACGATGACGCCGGACATCTCATGGCCGATGCCGAACGGGGCATCTTCCGGCTTATTGAAGCAGCCGTCTACGACGTGCGGGTCGCTGCCGCAGATGCCGCAGTACGCAACTTTAATCAGGACTTCGTCATCCTTGAGTTCCTTGATCGGCATATCGACGATACCGACCGTACCCCGGGTTTCCGGGTTCGGGTCTTTCATATTGCCGACTCTGGTTGCACATACAACTTTCATAGCTTCCGACTCCTTTGCTTGATATGGGTGAGTTTTGTTTATTTTGCCGCCATCTGGGCATTACGCTTGGCGATATCTTCCTGAATCTGACGAACTTTTTCCTCGTTCAGATGGTAGAATAGGCCGTATACCAACATGGCAACCACAACCGCGCCAAGCGGCAGCAGGGTGGTCATCACGCGGATGGCAGTCAGGGTAGCTTCATTTTGTACCTGGTTGGCTACATAGCCGGTTGCTTCCAGAACTGCGGTCGGCAGCGAGCCGCCAACGATCATGGAGAACTTGATGCCCAGGCCGACCAGTGTCATAACGATCGCGGTGTAACGCTTGCCGGTCTTCCAGTCTGCGTATTCGACCGGGTCGGTGATGACCGACCAGCAGATGCCCATCAGCACGCCGTAGCCGTAACCGGTGATGGCGCGGGAGATCATCATACCGGTGATTGCCGTGGTCGGCATTAAGTACAGCAGCAGGCAGCCGATACCGGCAACTGCCAAACCAAACATAACCGTGCCCTTCTTGTGCAGACGCTTGGTCAGATACGGGACACACGGTACACCGATAACAGAGAACAGCATCATGATCATGGAGAACCACGAGAGCATGTCGCCGCGATTTGCGTAGTAGTTGATGTAGTAAGCACCCATGGTGGACTGAACCTGGCTCATGGTGTAAACGCCGAGGAACAGAACGAAGGTAACGAAGACCGGACCAACGCGGAACAGGAGGTAGAAAACGTCCTTGATGCTGGCCTTGTTGTTCGGATCGATCGGGGGTGCAGGGATACGTTCGACGATTTGGCTGGAACCCCAGAGAAGGATGATGACCATGATGACCGCCATGATGATGGTGGTAACCATGTAGCCCTGTGCCAGGGTCATGCCCATGCCTTCCGAGAAGTAATTAGACAGCTCGGGCAGCATGATCGCGCAGACAACGCCGCCGGCCTGTGCCAGCGTCATGCGGATGGACTGTAGACGAGTGCGTTCGCTCTGGTCGTTGGTCATCAGCGTAGCAGCCGAGATGTACGGCTGGATGATGAAGGTGTAGAGCATATTCAGCAGGTTGTAACCGACAACCGCCCAAACGACCTTCATGCCGTAGCTGAAGTTCGGGGTGGTGTAGGTGATGACGGCGGCCAAGCCAAACGGAATGGCGCCCCAGCGGATGTAAACCCAATATTTGCCCTTCTTCGGCTGCAAGCGTTCGCAGATCGTACCCATCATCGGGTCGTTGATGGCGTCCCAGATACGGGATACCGCGAAGATAATGGCGACATGTCCGGGTTTCAGCCCGAAAATATCGGTATAGAAATAGCTGATGTAGAGCGCAATGCACTGGAATACCAGGTTCATTGCGAAGTCAATCGAGGCGTAACCGGCTACCTCTTTCTTTCCCAGCTTATAATAACCATACTGGGATGATGTCGTTTGCCAAGTCGATGGATCCTTGTGATTCATAACGATTTTCTGACCTCCCTTTTCTCTTCCGGAATATGGTGCGAATGAACTGCCCTCCTTTCGGTTTGGATTTCTTCTTCTGTCTGTGCTCTTATTGTAAACGGACGGGCCGGGTGGAAACAATTCCGAAAACAGACAGGATTGCCAAGCAAAATGTCTGGAATCGCAGGCATATTTGTGGAGTTTTACAATAAGGGATTGTGGTTACT
>JAUMSA010000188.1 GCA_031293105.1 Butyricicoccus sp.
ACATGATAGCATGATTTTTATGCCAAAGCAAGCCTTCCATGTGAAATTTAGCCACGCCACCCGGCGTATCACACAAACACCCCGGACGAACGAAAAGGAGTGATGGGTTCAACATGATGGTCAAAGACGTACAGCATGGCAAAACCACACGAAAGAGCTTCGCGAAGATCGAAGAGATCCTCGAGATGCCCAACCTCATCGAGGTGCAGAAGAAGTCGTATCAGTGGTTTCTGACCGACGGTCTGCGCGAGGTTTTTGAGGATGTGTCCTCGATCACCGACTACACCGGCAACCTGGAGCTTTCCTTCCTCGACTACACGCTTGAGGACGAGCCCAAGTACAGCGTTGAGGAGTGCAAGGCGCGCGATGCCACATACGCCTGCCCGCTCAAGGTGCGCATGCGCCTGCACAACAAGGAGACGGGCGAAATCAAGGAGCAGGAGATCTTCATGGGCGACTTCCCGCGCATGACCGACTCGGGCACCTTTATCATCAACGGCGCCGAACGCGCCATCGTTTCCCAGATCGTCCGTTCGCCGGGCGTATACTACGGCCGCGAGCTCGACAAGACCGATAAGGCAATCCTGTCGGCAACGGTCATCCCGTACCGCGGCGCGTGGCTGGAATACGAAACCGATGTCAACGACGTATTCTATGTCCGCATCGACAAAAACCGCAAAATCCCGATCACCTCGTTTATCCGTGCCATCGGTGTCAAGACCGACGCTGAGATCCTCGAGATGTTCGGCGAAGATGAGCGCATCCTGGCGACTCTGGACCGCGACCCGTCCAAGACCGTCGAAGAAGCGCTGATCGAAATTTATAAGAAGATGCGTCCGGGCGAGCCGCCGTCTGTCGAGTCGGCCACCAGCCTGATGAACGCCATGTTCTTCGACATGCGCCGCTACGACATTTCGGCAGTCGGCCGCTACAAGTACAATAAGAAGCTCAACATTGCCCGCCGCATTGCAGGCCGCAAGATGCTTACCCCGGTCGTCGACCCCATGACCGGCGAAATCCTCGCCGAAGAGGGTGAAATCCTGAGCCGCGACAAGGCGCGCCTGATTGCGCAGCGCGGCGTTCACGGCGTTATTGTAGAATCGTCCGAAGGCAAGCCGGTCAAGGTATTTGGCAACGGCATGGTCGATATCGGCGACTTCTCCGATTACACCGGCTTTACCGCCGAAGAGCTGGGCATCAAGGAAAAGGTTCGCTTCGTGATTTTGAAGGAAATCATCGAGTCGGGCGTTTCGGGCGAGGATATGAAGAAGGCCATCCATGACCGCATGATCGACCTCATCCCGAAGACCATCATTGTCGACGACATGCTGGCCTCCATCTGCTACCTGCTCAACATCGGCAACGGCATCGGCACCACCGACGACATTGACCACCTGGGCAACCGTCGTCTGCGCTGTGTCGGCGAACTGCTCCAGAACCAGTTCCGCATCGGTTTTAGCCGTATGGAACGCGTCATCCGCGAGCGTATGACCATCCAGGACCTGGACATCGTCACCCCTCAGTCGCTCATCAACATCCGCCCGGTGACGGCGGCCATCAAGGAATTCTTCGGTTCTTCGCCGCTGTCCCAGTTCATGGACCAGAACAACCCGTTGGCCGAACTGACCCACAAGCGCCGTATGTCTGCGCTCGGTCCCGGCGGTCTGTCGCGTGACCGCGCATCCTTCGAAGTGCGCGACGTACACTATTCGCACTACGGTCGTTTGTGCCCGATCGAGACGCCAGAAGGTCCGAACATCGGTCTGATCTCCTATCTGGCGACCTATGCCCGCATCAACGACTTTGGCTTCATCGAAGCGCCCTACCGTATCATCGATAAGGAAAACGGTCGCGTGACCAATGAAGTGCAGTATATGACCGCTGACGTCGAGGACGAATACATCGTCTGCCAGGCCACCGAGCCGATCGACGAAAACGGCTACCTCATCAACGACCGTGTCACCTGCCGTATGCGCGACGAGTTCGTCGAAGTTGACCGCAAGGATGTCGACCTGATGGACGTTTCGCCCCGCATGATGGTTTCGGTTGCGACCGCATTCATCCCGTTCCTCGAGCACGACGACGCAAACCGTGCGCTGATGGGCGCGAACATGCAGCGTCAGGCTGTGCCGCTCTTAAAGACCGAGGCGCCGGTTGTGGCCACCGGTATGGAATACAAGGCCGCAGTTGACTCGGGCACCATCCCGCTGGCCGAGGGCGACGGCGTTGTCACCCGTTCGACCGCCCGCGAGGTTTCGGTCCTGTACGACAACGGCCAGGAAAAGACCTATCACCTGACCAAGTTCCTGCGTTCCAACCAGTCGACCTGTATCAATATGCGCCCGATCGTCGATCTGGGCGAGCGGGTCAAGCGCGGCGACGTGCTGGCCGACGGCCCGTCGACCGATAAGGGCGAGATCGCGCTCGGTAAGAACGCGCTGATCGGCTTTATGACATGGGAAGGTTACAACTACGAGGACGCCGTTCTGCTCAACGAACGTCTGGTTCGTGACGACGTATACACCTCGATTCACATTGAAGAATACGAATCCGAATCCCGTGACACCAAGCTCGGGCCGGAAGAAATCACCCGCGACGTGCCCAACGTCGGTGAAGATGCGCTGCGCGATCTGGACGAGCGCGGCATCATCCGCGTGGGCGCCGAAGTACACGCGGGCGATATCCTGGTCGGTAAGGTAACGCCCAAGGGCGAAACCGAGCTGACCGCCGAAGAGCGCCTGCTGCGCGCCATCTTCGGCGAAAAGGCGCGCGAAGTGCGTGACACTTCGCTGCGTGCACCGCACGGCGAAAGCGGTATCGTCGTAGACGTCAAGGTCTTTAACCGTGAAAACGGCGACGAACTTTCTCCGGGCGTCAACATGGTTGTTCGTGTCTATATCGCCCAGAAGCGTAAGATTTCGGTCGGCGACAAGATGGCGGGCCGCCATGGTAACAAGGGTGTCGTTTCGCGCATCCTGCCGCAGGAGGATATGCCCTTCCTGGAAGACGGCACACCGCTCGACATCGTGCTGAACCCCTTGGGCGTACCGAGCCGTATGAACATCGGTCAGGTGCTCGAAGTGCATCTGGGCTTTGCGGCCAAGAAGCTGGGTTGGAAGATCGAAACCCCGGTCTTCGACGGCGCGACCCTGGACGACATCAAGGAAACCCTGGTTGCCGCTGGCGTCAACGAGGACGGTAAGAGCGTCCTGTACGACGGCCGTACCGGCGAACAGTTCCACAACCGCGTTACCGTCGGTTATATGTATTACCTCAAGCTGCACCATCTGGTTGACGATAAGATTCACGCCCGTTCGACCGGCCCGTACTCGCTCGTTACCCAGCAGCCGCTCGGTGGTAAGGCACAGTTCGGCGGCCAGCGCTTCGGCGAAATGGAAGTTTGGGCGCTCGAAGCATACGGCGCCGCTTACACCCTGCAGGAAATCCTGACCGTCAAGTCGGACGATATCACCGGCCGTGTCAAGACCTATGAGGCCATCGTCAAGGGCCACAACGTCCCGCAGCCGGGCGTACCGGAGTCCTTCAAGGTTCTGGTCAAGGAATTGCAGTCGCTCTGCCTGGATATCAAGGTGCTCGACGAAAACATGGAGGTCATCGAACTGTCCGACGATGAGGACGACGAGGAAGAGATCGGCCGCCCGCTGGCCGATACCCGTGCTGTCGGCACCGATGAGGAATTCACCGCCGCTGGCTTTGGCATCAACGACGCCGAAGCGGGGGACACCGACCTGGATGCCTTTGGCGTCGCATCGGACACCGCAGAGCCGGCGGATGACACCGACGATACCTTCGCCGATGAGGACAACTACGGCGACGGCGACTTTGATATGTAATGCGGATTAGGGAAGGAGCAATCGTATAGCTTATGGGATATAACACATTTAACGCCATTAAAATCGGTCTGGCTTCGCCCGATCTCATCCGCGAGTGGTCGTATGGCGAGGTGAAAAAGCCGGAAACCATCAACTACCGTACCCTCAAGCCCGAAAAGGACGGCCTGTTCTGCGAACGCATCTTTGGGCCGACCAAGGACTGGGAATGCCATTGCGGCAAGTACAAGAAGGTGCGCTACAAGGGCAAGATCTGTGATAAGTGCGGCGTCGAAGTCACCCGCGCCAAGGTCCGCCGCGAGCGTATGGGCCACATCGAGCTGGCCGCCCCGGTGTCGCACATCTGGTACTTTAAGGGCATCCCGTCCCGTATGGGCCTGATTCTGGATATTTCTCCCCGTGTACTCGAAAAGGTGCTGTACTTTGCAGCGTATATCGTCACCGAACCGGGCGATACCCCGCTGATGAAGAAGCAGATTCTCACCGAGATCGAGTACCGCGATATGCGCGAAAAGTATGAGGACGATTTCGAAGCATCCATGGGCGCCGAAGCCATTCAGGCGCTGCTCAAGGAGATCGACCTGGAAAAGCTGTCGCAGGAGCTGCGCGCCGAGCTGAAGGAAGCTTCCGGCCAGAAGCGCATGCGTATCATCAAGCGCCTGGAGGTTGTGGAATCCTTCCGCACCTCGGGCAACCGCCCGGAGTGGATGATCATGGACGTCGTTCCGGTCATCCCGCCGGAAATCCGCCCCATGGTACAGCTGGACGGCGGCCGCTTTGCGACCTCGGACCTCAATGATCTAT
The DNA here is from genome assembly GCA_031293105.1 of Butyricicoccus sp. Lineage (GTDB taxonomy): Bacteria > Bacillota > Clostridia > Oscillospirales > Butyricicoccaceae > Butyricicoccus_B. The sequence continues at coordinate 4,656 of JAUMSA010000188.1, forward strand.
ACCGCCGCGTGATTAACCGCAACAACCGTCTGAAGCGCCTGCTCGAGCTGGGCGCGCCCGACATCATCGTGCGCAACGAAAAGCGCATGCTCCAGGAAGCCGTCGACGCCCTGATCGACAACGGCCGCCGCGGCCGTCCGGTCACCGGCCCGAACAACCGCGCCCTCAAGAGCCTGTCCGACATGCTGAAGGGTAAGCAGGGCCGCTTCCGTCAGAACCTGCTCGGTAAGCGCGTTGACTACTCCGGCCGTTCGGTTATCGTCGTCGGCCCGGACCTCAAGATCTGGCAGTGCGGTCTGCCCAAGGAAATGGCGCTCGAGCTGTTCAAACCCTTTATCATGAAGCGCCTGGTCGAAGACGGCCTGGCTTCCAATATCAAATCGGCCAAGAAGATGGTCGAGCGCGCCAAGGCCGAGGTCTGGGACGTGCTGGCGGACATCATCAAGGGCCACCCGGTTATGCTGAACCGTGCGCCGACGCTCCACCGTCTGGGTATCCAGGCATTCGAGCCCGTGCTGGTCGAAGGCCGCGCCATCCGTCTGCATCCGCTGGTATGTACGGCATTTAACGCCGACTTCGACGGCGACCAGATGGCGGTGCACGTACCGCTGTCCGCCGAGGCACAGGCCGAGGCACGACTGCTTATGCTGTCGGCGAACAACCTGTTAAAGCCCCAGGACGGCAAGCCGGTTACCGTTCCGTCGCAGGATATGGTTCTTGGTTCCTACTACCTGACCATTGACCGCGACACCGAGCCGGGCACCGGCAAGGTCTTCGCGTCCCCGGACGAAGCCCTGATGGCATACGACCAGGGCATTGTCGGCATCCATGCGCCCATCAAGGTGCGCATGACCAAGCAGATCGGTGGCCGCACCGTGTCCAAGCTGGTCGATGCGACCCCGGGCCGCCTGATCTTTAACGAACGCATCCCGCAGGACCTGGGCTTCGTCGATCGTACCGACGAGACCTGCCTGGACCTCGAAATCATGTTCACCTGCGGCAAGAAGGAGCTCGGCAAGATCATTGACAAGTGCATCCATGTGCATGACTTTAACAAGACCGCCGAGGTGCTGGACTCGATCAAGGCCATGGGCTACAAGTACTCCACCCAGGGCGCGCTGACCGTTGCGGTCGCCGACATGCTGGTGCCGGACGAAAAGGACACCCTGGTGCACGAGTCCGAGCAGAAGGTTGCTCAGATCGACCGCAAGTACAAGCGCGGCTTCATCACCGACGACGAACGGTATCGCCTGGTTGTTGCCGAGTGGGAATCGACCACCAAGAAGGTAACCGCCAAGCTGCAGGAAAACATGAAGGCCCAGCGCTACAACCCGATTCACATGATGGCTGATTCGGGCGCGCGTGGTTCGATCAACCAGATTCGTCAGCTGGCCGGTATGCGCGGCCTGATGGCATCCACCTCTGGTAAGACCATCGAAATCCCGATTAAGTCCAACTTCCGTGAAGGTCTGTCGGTACTTGAATACTTCATCTCGGCGCGTGGCGCTCGTAAGGGCTTGGCCGATACCGCGCTGCGTACCGCGGACTCCGGTTATCTGACCCGCCGTCTGGTTGACGTTTCGCAGGATGTCATCATCCGCGAGGAGGACTGCGGCGCAACCAAGGGTATCTGGGTTGAGGACATCAAGGAAGGCAACCAGATCATCGAGACCTTCCGCGAGCGTCTGCTCGGCCGCTTCCCGGTCGACGATGTCGTGCATCCGGAGACCGGTGAGCTGCTGGTATCCAAGGACACCATGATGAAGGACGCCGAAGCCGACAAGATTGTGGCTGCCGGCATCACCCGTTTGCAGATTCGTTCGGTTCTGGAATGCCGTGCACGCAAGGGCGTTTGCTCGCACTGCTACGGCATGAACCTGGCCGTTGGCACGCCGTGCGGCATGGGTGAAGCGGTTGGTATCATCGCAGCCCAGTCGATCGGTGAACCGGGTACCCAGCTGACCATGCGTACGTTCCACACCGGCGGCGTCGCAGGTTCGGACATCACCCAAGGTCTGCCTCGCGTCGAAGAACTGTTTGAGGCACGCAAGCCCAAGAAGGTGGCAACCCTGGCCGAGATTCCGGGCGTGGTTTCCATCGAGGAATCCAAGCGCACTACCCTCAAGACGGTCAATATCGTCAACCCGGAAAACGGCGACATCCGTTCGTATCAGCTCGCTTCGTCTTCGGGTATCCGCGTCGAGGATGGCCAGACCGTCCAGCAGGGCGAACAGCTCAACGAAGGCGCGCTCAATCCGCATGACATTCTGCGCATTCTGGATCCGCGTGCCGTACACGATTACGAAATCAAGGAAGTTCAGAAGGTATACCGTCAGCAAGGCGTTGATATCAACGATAAGCACATCGAAGTTATCGTGCGCCAGATGATGCGTAAGGTCAAGGTTGAGGACGCAGGCGATGCCAATGTCCTGCCGGGTTCGGTGATGGACCTGCTCGAGTTCGAGGACTTCAACAACGAAGTACAGAAGCGCATCGACGCGGGCGAAACCGAGCTCAAGCTCGCGACTTGCAGCCCGACGCTCATGGGTATCACCAAGGCTTCGCTGGCAACCGAATCCTTCCTGTCGGCGGCATCCTTCCAGGAGACCACCCGCGTGCTGACCGACGCAGCGATTAAGGGTAAGGTTGACCCGCTGCTCGGCCTGAAGGAGAACGTCATCATCGGTAAGCTCATCCCGGCAGGCTCCGGTATGCAGGAATACCGCAGTGGCCACTATGAGCAGACCGTAAATCTCGACTAAAATCTCCGGGGCGTTGCCCCAAACCCTGCAAGTCTTGGAAAAGGCTTGCGCCAAACTGAAATCGCAGCCGCATCCCAAACGGGATGCGGCTGCTTTTGCTTGCCAAAGCGATAAGGGGATGATATAATGAAATCAAATCATGCAAAGTGCACAAAGAGCGGGAGGGATATTATGAAAAAGCAAGTGATTTCGCTGGTATTGGCCGCCGTTATGGCAGTGGGGGTACTGCCCGGCGCCATGGCCGCTGGAAGCGTAACCGATTGGAACGGACACCGCTATGAGCGCATCGATCAGGGGATGACCTGGAAGGAAGCCAAGGCATTTTGCGAAGCGCGTGGCGGCTATCTGGCGACCATTACATCCGCCCAGGAGCAGCAGGTGGTGCAGGATCTGGTTGCGGGCGGCACGAAGAACCAATACTGGCTTGGCGGTACCGATGAGGAGCAAGAAGGGGATTGGCGCTGGATTACCGGGGAACCGTGGGATTACTGGTACACCACGGTAACCTTCAACAACTACAACGGTACCGAGCATTATCTGCAAATGGAGCGCCATCACTGGGGAAATGAGAACAAGCTCGGCGTGTGGAACGATATCAACAATGAGAACTATATCAAGGGCGAGGAAGAATTTTTCTCCACCGATCAAGTGGGTATCATCTGCGAATATGATCGCGTCGGTTCGAGCTGGGCACAGACCGAACTGGAAAAGGCCGAAGAGTACGACCTGATTCCGGATTCCATCAAGGACGGCGACTATACCCTGCCGATCACCCGTTTGGAGTTCGCAGCCGTATCGGTGAAGACCTATGAAAACCTGGCCAATACCAAGGCGCTGCCCGCGACGGTCAATCCGTTTACCGATTGCAGCGACACCGAGATGCTCAAGGCCTACAACACCGGCATTGCGGTCGGCACATCGGACACGACCTTTGAACCGGACACGCTCTTAAACCGCGAGCAGGCAGCCGCCATGCTGACCCGTGTCTTTAAGCGCGCGACCATGCCGGGCTGGACGATCGCTGAGGATGCCCAGTATCCGCTTTCGTATACCAAGCCGGCCGTGTTTGCCGACGATGCACGCATCTCGGACTGGGCCAAGGACAGCGTGTACTTTATGGCAGCCAACAACATTATCGCCGGCGTGGGAGACAACAAGTTTGCGCCGGTCAACACCACGTCGGAGGAAGAGGCCAACCGCTACGCCAACGCGACGCGAGAGCAGGCGCTGGCCATCGCGGTGCGCATGGTGGAAAATCTAAAATAAAATTAGTGTATAAACCGGAAAAAATCGGACATGCTAGGAGGGACGCCGCAAAAAGGGCGTCCCTCTTTTGCACTTTTGCAGACTAACAAAAAAAGTGCACAGTTTCCAGAGCTTCGGGCGGGAATTTCTCGATAAAATGGAGAAATGGGAAAAAAAGCTTGACCGGACGGGGGTAAGCCGTTATACTATTATCGTATGCGGTATAGGAGGGAAAACCATGCTTTCTCAGTTAACGGCGGCGGCCAAGGTCGTTGGCGTCAAGCAATCCAGAAAGGCCATCCGCGATGGTAAGGCGGCGCGCGTTTATGTGGCGCTCGACGCGGAGCAGCGTGTACTGCGCCCGATCTGCGATCTGTGCCGCGAAATGAATGTTCCGGTGGAAGAAGTCGCCACCATGGCCGAGCTCGGTCTGGCCTGCCAGATCGATGTGGGCGCCGCGGTTGTGACCGTTCTGGCCGAATGATTTTTGCTGATAACCGGTGACGGTTTATCATAATAAAAATTTTTGAAGAAGGAGGAAAAAGAATGCCTACTTTTAATCAGCTGGTACGCAAGGGACGTGAGGTATCCAAGTATAAGTCCACGGCTCCGGCGCTGCAGGTTGGCTACAACTCTCAGAAGAAGAAGCAGACCGAGCAGTCCGCACCGCAGAAGCGCGGCGTATGCACCACGGTTAAGACCATGACCCCGAAGAAGCCGAACTCTGCACTTCGTAAGATTGCCCGTGTTCGTCTGACCAACGGTATGGAAGTTTCCGCTTACATCCCGGGTATTGGCCACAACCTGCAGGAGCACTCGGTTGTTATGGTTCGTGGCGGCCGTGTTAAGGACCTTCCTGGTGTACGTTACCACATCATCCGCGGTACGCTGGATACCCAGGGCGTTGCAAACCGCAAGCAGGCCCGTTCCAAGTACGGCGCGAAGCGTCCGAAGGCTGGCAAGTAATTGACCAGCAAGCACAGCTTGCACAAGACTTTGATTTGAACTTTTACAGTTTCAGCAAAGCAAACCGGCCGAAAGGCCGGCCCACCGCTTTGTCCTGAGTGTTTTTGAATAGATTTTATATTTATTGGGAAACCTCGGACAGGCGCAACACAGTGACACTTTTCACTGAGTACCTATGAAATCATCATTATAATGAAGGAGGGAAGTAAAGTGCCAAGAAGAGGAAATGTTCCCAAGAGAGACGTTCTGCCCGATCCGCTCTACAACTCCAAGCTCGTCACCAAGCTGGTCAACTCGATCATGCTCGACGGCAAGAAGGGCGTTGCGCAGAAGGTTGTTTATGGTGCTTTTGACATTGTTCGAGACAAGTCCGGTCGTGAACCCCTGGAGGTTTTCGCCGAGGCGATGGAAAACATCATGCCGAGCCTGGAAGTTAAGGCACGCCGTGTAGGCGGTGCAACCTACCAGGTGCCGATGGAAGTTCGTCCGGAGCGCCGTCAGACCCTGGGTCTGCGCTGGCTGACCAAGTACTCTCGTGCCCGTTCGGAAAAGACCATGCGTGCACGTCTGGCTGGCGAGATCCTCGATGCAGCCAACAATCTGGGCGGCTCTGTCAAGAAGCGTGAAGATACGCACAAGATGGCAGAGGCGAACAAGGCATTCGCTCACTACCGTTATTAATTGACGGCGGAATTTCTGAAAGGAGAGCAATCAATGCCTAGAGAATATCCCCTGGAAAGAACCAGAAATATCGGCATCATGGCTCACATCGACGCCGGTAAAACCACCACGACCGAACGTATCCTGTACTACACCGGTGTAAACTACAAGATCGGCGATACCCACGACGGTACGGCGACCATGGACTGGATGGAGCAGGAGCAGGAACGTGGTATCACGATCACTTCTGCGGCGACTACCTGCCACTGGTCTGGCTCCCAGCACCAGTATCCGGAGCACCGCATCAACATCATCGACACCCCGGGCCACGTTGACTTCACCATCGAAGTACAGCGCTCGCTGCGCGTACTCGACGGTTCGGTTACCGTATTCTGCGCAAAGGGTGGCGTAGAGCCGCAGTCTGAAACCGTTTGGCATCAGGCTGACGACTATCATGTACCGCGTATGGCGTTCGTCAACAAGATGGACATCATGGGCGCGGACTTCTTCAACGTTATCCAGATGATGAAGGACCGTCTGAAGTGTAATGCGGTTCCGATTCAGCTGCCGATCGGCGCAGAAGATACCTTCAAGGGCATCATTGACCTGATGACCATGCGCGCAGAAGTCTACTACGATGACCTCGGCAAGGACGTCCGCGATGAGGACATCCCGGAAGATATGATGGAGCAGGCGCAGGAATACCACGACGCCATGGTTGAATCCATCGCCGAGCTCGACGAGGAACTGATGATGAAGTACCTCGAGGGCGAAGAGATCACGGTTGACGAACTCAAGGCTGCACTGCGTAAGGGCGTGTGCAACGTAGAGATCATCCCGGTTCTGTGCGGCACCGCGTACCGCAACAAGGGCGTACAGCCCCTGCTGGACGCTGTTATCGACTACATGCCGGCTCCGACCGACATCCCGCCGATCAAGGGCGTAAATCCGGACACCGAGGAAGACGACGTTCGTCATTCTTCCGACGAAGAGCCGTTCTCCGCTCTGGCGTTTAAGATCATGACCGACCCGTATGTAGGTCGTCTGACATTCTTCCGTGTATACTCGGGTACCCTGACCGCCGGTTCCTCGGTTCTCAATGCGACCAAGGGCAACCGCGAGCGTATGGGCCGTATCCTGCAGATGCACGCAAACTCCCGTAAGGACATCGAGATCGTTTACTCAGGCGATATCGCAGCAGCGGTTGGCCTGAAGAACACCACCACCGGTGATACGCTGTGCGACGAAAAGCACCCGATCATCCTGGAGTCCATGAACTTCCCGGAACCGGTTATCCGTGTTGCGATCGAGCCCAAGACCAAGGCGGGCCAGGAGAAGATGGGTATTGCGCTGGCAAAGCTGGCTGAAGAAGACCCGACCTTCCGCACCTGGACCGACGAGGAAACCGGCCAGACCATCATCGCCGGCATGGGCGAACTGCACCTGGAAATCATCGTTGACCGTCTGCTCCGCGAATTTAAGGTCGAAGCAAACGTCGGCGAGCCGCAGGTTGCTTATAAGGAAACCATCCGCCGTTCGGCAGACGTGGACATGAAGTATGCCCGTCAGTCCGGCGGTAAGGGCCAGTATGGTCACGTTAAGATCATCGTTGAGCCCAACGAGTCCGGTAAGGGCTACGAGTTCATCAACAAGGTTGTCGGCGGTGCGATTCCGAAGGAATACATCGAACCGGTTAACCAGGGTATTCAGGGTGCAATGCAGTCTGGTGTTCTGGCCGGCTACCCGGTTGTTGACGTAAAGGTTACCCTGTACGATGGCTCGTTCCACGAAGTCGACTCCTCGGAAATGGCGTTTAAGATCGCCGGCTCCATGGCGTTCAAGGAAGCAATGCGCAAGGCTGATCCGGTTCTGATGGAGCCGATCATGCAGGTTGACGTTATGGTTCCGGAAGAATACATGGGCGATGTTATCGGCGGCCTGAATGCTCGCCGTGGCCAGATCCAGGGCATGGAGCCGCGCGGCGGCGTCCAGGCAATCGGCGCAGCTGTTCCGCTTTCCGAAATGTTCGGTTATGCAACCGCTCTGCGTTCGAGCACCCAGGGCCGTGGCCAGTACACCATGCAGCCGAGCCACTACACCGAGGTTCCGAAGTCGGTACAGGAAAAAATTATCGACGCTCGTACGAAAAATAACGACTAAAATGTTGATTTTTTCATTGGTATGATTTAGAATAGTCTTACCAATGACTTAAATGGACTAACAAACAAGGAGGCTATCCAAAATGGCAAAGGAAAAATTTGACCGCTCCCTGCCGCACGTAAACATTGGCACCATTGGCCACGTTGACCACGGCAAGACCACTCTGACCGCTGCAATCACCAAGGTACTGGCGCTGGAAGGCGAAGCTGAGTACCAGGCTTACGATTCGATCGATAAGGCTCCGGAAGAGAAGGAGCGCGGCATTACCATTAACACCGCTCACGTTGAATATCACACCAAGAACCGTCACTACGCGCACGTTGACTGCCCGGGCCATGCTGACTACGTTAAGAACATGATCACCGGTGCTGCTCAGATGGACGGCGCGATCCTGGTTGTATCTGCGGCTGACGGCCCGATGCCCCAGACCCGTGAGCACATCCTGCTGTCCCGTCAGGTAGGCGTTCCCTACATCGTTGTATTCATGAACAAGGCCGACCAGGTTGACGACGAAGAGCTGCTGGATCTGGTTGAAATGGAAATCCGTGAGCTGCTGTCCTCCTACGACTTCCCGGGCGACGACATCCCGGTAATCCGTGGTTCGGCTCTGCAGGTTCTGACCTGTGAGTCCACCGACCCGAACGCTCCGGAGTACAAGTGCATCCACGAGCTGATGGACGCTGTTGATAGCTATATCCCGACCCCGGACCGTGCTGCTGACAAGCCGTTCATCATGCCGGTCGAGGACGTATTCTCCATCACCGGTCGTGGTACCGTTGCTACCGGCCGTGTAGAGCGTGGTATGCTGAAGATGGGCGAAGAAGTTGAAATCGTTGGTCTGATGGACGCTCCGCGCAAGACCGTTGTTACCGGTATCGAAATGTTCCGCAAGCTGCTGGACTACGCTGAAGCTGGCGACAACATCGGTGCTCTGCTCCGTGGTATCCAGAAGAACGAAATCGAGCGTGGCCAGGTTCTGGCTAAGCCGGGTTCCATTCATCCGCACACCAAGTTCAAGGGCCAGGTATACGTTCTGAAGAAGGAAGAAGGCGGCCGTCATACTCCTTTCTTCAACAACTACCGTCCCCAGTTCTACTTCCGTACCACCGACGTAACTGGCGTTATCTCCCTGCCGGAAGGCACTGAGATGTGCATGCCGGGCGACAACGTTGAAATGGACGTTGAACTGATCACCCCGATCGCTATCGAAGAAGGCCTGCGTTTCGCTATCCGTGAGGGTGGCCGCACCGTAGGTTCTGGCGTCGTTGTTAAGATCAACGAGTAATCTCTCGATTGTTTCAAAGCCCTCCGGTTTTTCCGGAGGGCTTTTTTTCGCGCGCAGAGAAAGGCCGCTGCCCTTGCAGGCAGCGGCCAAACTTATTACTGAAAACTTTCGCCCAAAACACCATCCCGGTACAGCGCCAGGAGGTTTTCCAGATCTTCGATCTTTTCGCGGAAGGTATCGCCCGCATCGGTATCCGCCACCGTGAGCCGGCGCGGCATACGCTCGACGATGTGTACGCTGGAGGTCATTTCGGCCAGCGGATGGGTGTCATCGGCCGGCTGGAAGGGCATGTGCTCGGCCAGTTCGATGTTGTGGGAGTTGAAAATCAGGGTGTAGCCCGCAATGCCGGTCTTGGACTGATAGGCTTTGGAGATGCCGCCGTCGATGACGAACAGACGACCACCCGCCTTGACCGGATTTTCCCCGTTCTTGACCGGCACATGGCCGTTGACGATGTGTGCATGGTTGGGATTGAGGCTGAATTCCTCCAAAATTTTGGTGCATTGGGCCGGATCCTCATAGCAGTGATAGTAGGGATTCATGGGTTCGGCTTGCAGCGATTTGTCGGCAATGAAGCAGCGCTCAAAGGTGGTCATCCGGTCCTTGCCGAACAGCGGCGATTTGGCGCCGCACCATAAGTACCACATCAAATCCACGCTGTCCGGGTCGCCGGTGTAGTAGGCCTGCCGCACCCGCTGGTCTAGGTGATCGAGCAGCGCTTTGCCCGAATAGTGGCCATGGTTCAGCTCCAGGGTATCAAACTCGCCGGTTGGCGTCATCGGAATGCAGCCGTGGTACAGCAGGTTGTTGTTGGACACCTTGTACATGCCGCCATGGGTGTAGATGTAGTCGATGTGGCGGCGCAGCCGTGCGCTGTGGCGGAAGGAAGCCAGCGTGTTTTCCACCAGGGTTTCCTCGGCTTCGCTCAGGCGGTATGGGTCCTCAGGGTCAATGGTGGGGAAGTTGGTGTCCAGCATGGGGTATTCGGTGCCGCCGATGGTGACCGTGCCCTTCTTGAAATTGACCTTGTCCAGCAGCAACCGGCCCTGCATCCCGTATTCCGGGTGGCGCTGGATGAGCTGTCCCTCCAGCTTGAACAGGATAATGGCAACCGCCTTGTGCATTTTGGCGGCAAGCTGCGGGTCGACGGGGTCATACTTATTTTCGTCGAGCACATGGGGCTGGAACCGGGTGCAGGGGTCGTCCGGATAGGTTTCGGCCGCGAACATGGACAGCGGCCGCAGATTGACACCATAGCCGTCTTCGAGCACATCGAAGGAGTTGTAGCTGATGGCGATTTTGAGCACGTTGAACAGGCAGACGCGGTTGCCGCTCATGGCGCCCATCCAGTTGATGTCGTGGTTGCCCCATTGGATGTCCACGTCGTGGTATTTCATCAGTTCGTCCAGAATCATGTCGGCGCGCGGTCCGCGGTCGAAGATATCGCCGATGATGTGCAGATGGTCGACGGTCATCTGTTGGATGAGGTGGCACAGGGCGGTAATGAGGGGATCGGATACCTGCGATTTGACCACCGACGCAATCAGTTCGCGGAAATACCGGCGCTTATCGGGGTCGGTGTCATCGGTTTGGAGCAGTTCATCCAGAATAAAGGCATAATTCACGTCCATGGCCTTGTGCACCCGGCTGCGGGTGTACTTAGCCGAAACGTCGCGGCAGACCAGTACCAGCCGCCCGATGGTCAGTTCCGACCACTCGGCAAAGCGGGAGCAGGTGCGGCGTTTGCTGGCCAGCATGGCCTCGGGGTAGCAGATCAGCGCGGCTAACTCGGCTCGATCGGATTCCAGAATGGAATGGGAGAACAACGCTTCGATCTTGTCGCGGATGACGCCAGAACCCGAGCGCAGCAGATGGATGAATGCCTGATGCTCGCCGTGCAGGTCGCTGAAATAGTATTCGGTGCCTTTGGGCAGACAGAGGGTGGCCGTCATGCCGACAATGGCGTTCGATACCGATTCAATGGTCGGATATCGCTCGCTAAGCAATTTATAGTATTGGAAATCCTTCATTTGATGACTCCTTTCCACGCGATTTTACGCGGGGACGTTCGCTTTCTTGGTTTAATCGTACCATAGCCCTATCC
>JAUMSA010000116.1 GCA_031293105.1 Butyricicoccus sp.
GATCTGCATGGTGGGGACCCCTGAGAGCGCTAGATTTTTTGAGTCGGCGATGCAGCTTGCGCGGAGATCGGTAGGGCTGCAATATCATGTTATGAACTATGACAGCTATTTTCAAAACTTTTGTAAGGTGCTGTTTCAGTATCAGTATGTGAAATTGCGAACGGAGATCACAGATGGGATTATGGAATGGCTCTATGCGCATAGTGCGGGAATCACATCGGTTGTTGTTGCCTTGCTCCATGACGCACAAGAAATCGCCATCTTGAAGGGGACGGAGACCTTGAACTTGGAAACGCTAAAAGAAGCCTATGAGCAGCGGCTATCGTTGCTGCATGGATATATTCAGCCGCCGATCCCGCAGAGCAATCACCCAGGTAAGAGGAAGAAAAAATTATCCGCATCCGAAGATGCGGAACATAAAATCATAAATACGGGCCTTAGTATGGCTGAATTGGTTGCACAAGCCAAGCGTGAAAATGCGAATATTGTGAAACTGCTAAAAACGCATATGGTCGTAGTAGAGGTAGCGATATGATCCCATACTTTCCTCAAATCTATCCAGATGAATTGCTCTATAGCCAGTTCGCACGGTATTATACGGCATCGGGATACATGGCCTATACTTATGCGGCGGAAGAGTTATTTGCATCTAAGACAGTGCGGCCTGATATGGAGTTCGTCAATACTTATACCCCCGACGCATTGCAGGCCATCACGAGATTTCAAACGATGGAAGAACTGGTATTACAGCACACAATGTTCCCATATTACGGGAGATTTTTACCGATCAAACGTCGAAGAACCGCATTTCAGGCATTGGTATCTATGGCTGGAAATATCATAATCTGTTGCCGATGCCACAGAGAAGAGGCAGAAAACTGCGATATTTGCGTTATTGTCCTAGGTGTGCTGTAGACGATCGGGAACAGTATGGGGAAACATACTGGCACCGGGTTCACCAGATGACGGGGTTGCGGGTATGTCCAGTTCACAAATGCTATTTGATGGATAGTCGAGTTCTAATCAGCGGAAAGGCATCCCCAAATTTGGTAACCGCAGAAGAAGTGATACCATCATTCGAGGAGTGGATGATTGCCACAAACGAAATCGAACTTCAAATAGCTGCATATATGGCTAAGGTGTTTTTAGGCAGTGTTGCTCTGGATTCTAAAGCAACAGCCGGACAATTCTTATATTCCCGTATGGAAAATACAAAGTATCGTTCGACTCGAGGGCAGCAGAGGAATATCCGGCTATATCATGCCGATTTTTCTGCGTATTACAAAAACCTGTCCGATAATCGCTTCACTGAACTGTGGCAGCTTCAAAAAGTGTTGACAGACGAGCGTTTCAATTTCAATGAAATCTGTCTGATGGCGAATTTTCTTCGAGTCTCTCCGGATGACTTGGTACGATTGGAACAGCCGGAGAAGAGCCAGCAGCAAAGATTTGACGAAGCAATTTATCGTCTCCATGCGCAAGGAATGAAATATCCTGAGATTGCAAAGAAACTGAATGCACCGTATATGACCGTAAAAACCATCGGAGCCCGGAAATATGGAACATATCACAAACCACACAAAACGCCGTTGAAAAGTGGCACAAAGCCTCAAAATTGGCAGCAGATCGATGATAATCTACTCCCTCTTGTTCGGGACACTGTTAAAGAGTTAAAGGGCGATGGGGCAACACGGCCGAGGAGAGTCACAGTATTTGCTGTGGAAAAAATGCTGAATTTGACCAGTAAGAAAATCACGCTGTATCTCCCTAAGTGTCTTGCGGAAATACGAAAGCAGGAGGAATCGCAGGAGCAATATTGGGCCAGGGAGGTTGTTTGGGCTGCCAATCAGATTACAGCTTCCGGGAGCGCATTGGGATGGCGCAAGGTGCGGGAACTGACAAATATGCGCAGAAAAAATTTTGAGGCATGTGTTCCATATTTGTCATATTATGCAGACAAAGGATTACAGGCGCGAATCTTACAGAATATTGGGAAATATGGTTGTTAACGTTTTGACACGCTATCATAGAAGTGGAATCCTGGAATATAGAGGTGCTCATCTCCATGAGTTCTGCGGCCTGATCGGATGATAGACGGAGTAGAGGTTTCAGGGCGTGTTGAGAGTCGCCTAAAGCTATTGTAACCGTATATAATTACGTGTCTATTGTAAACGATGCCCTTGAAAAAATCGCCTCCAGCTCGTGAAAGCGGAATTTGGGATGACCCATCCATGCCTGCATTGCGTCCTTTCGTACCCGTTTCAGCGTTTTGTTGACAACAATCGTGCCGCTTTTGAAATTCACATCATTCCACGTCAATGCCAGAATTTCTCCCTTGCGCAGAGAACCCACAAATGCGAGATGCACTGCACCCCCAAATAGCGAAAATCCGGTGCTTTGCAACAGCCTTCGGATTTCTTCGTTGGACAACATTTCCGTTGTATTAGGAAATGCTTTGGGCAGTTGGCTATGTGAAAGGGATTTCGGTCTGCATACTCCCAAAGCACTGTCTGCTTAAATGCGCTGTGCAGCAATTTGTGGATTGATGCCAAATCTGCGGCGTCATGTTCTGCTGGCTGTGGAACCTACTGTACAAAGCAGCGATCATATTCGGGCTGAATTCTTCCAGCTTCATGTCCCCCAAAGCTGAAAGAATGTGATTTTGAATCAATGCCGCTCCATAAGAGTGATAGATCCCCCAACGCTGCTTTTTCTTTCGGGCTTCGTAGGATATGTAGACT
>JAUMSA010000281.1 GCA_031293105.1 Butyricicoccus sp.
AAATGTGCAAGGGTACGCTTGTGATGCCCGGCTCGGGGTACAAGACCAGGGATACATCGGTATCCTGGGACATCTGGATGTCGTGGAGGCCGGGGACCCGGTGCAATGGAATACGCCGCCCTTTGGGCTGACGGTCGGTGAACAGGGGATGCTGTATGGCCGCGGTGTCAATGACGACAAGGGGCCGCTTTTGGCGGCACTGTATGCGGTACGCATCCTACGGGATATGGGCATCCCCTTACAATACGGCATCCGGGTAATTGCTGGCGGCGCGGAAGAAACCACCTGGGAATGTATGCGCACCTACTTTTCTCACGAACCCCAACCGCGGATGGGCTTTTCCCCGGATGGTAATTTTCCTATCGTCAACGGAGAAAAAGGCATCCGCAAATATGATCTGCTTTTTGCCCGGGCATGCGTTCAATCCGAACGCCCGGTGCTGCGCCAGATCACCTGTGCGACATTACATAATTATGTATGCGACGAAGTCTTTTGCCAGGTAGATAACGCTCCTCCCCTGCGCTTTACCGGGCAGCGTGCTCTGTCACGCAATCCCCAGCGCGGACAAAATGCGCTGTTTGCATTTGCCCAGCATTTCCGCAATCGTCCGCTGGCGCAGCCGGAAGCCAATGCCTGCATTGCCTTTTTGCACGACGCCCTGGCTCCCGACCCTTATGGGAAGGCATGCGGCCTGTATTCGTCCGACCCGGATATGGGTATGACCTCGGTCTGCCCCACCGGACTGGAAGAAAAACAGGATGGACTGCATCTATATGTCGATGTCCGGTATCCTCGCAGCGTGACGCCCACGCAGTTGGATGCATGCTTCCAGCAGCTTGGCAAGGAGTACGGCTTTGCAGCCAAGGTGGAAGATCAAAAGCGGCTGCTATATGTCGCGCCCGACCATCCGCTTGTTCGCGCATTGGGACAAGCCTATACGCAAGTAACCGGGGAACCGGTGGTATGCGTCACAAAAGGCGGCGCATCTTATGCCCGTGTGCTGGACTGCGGCATCGCTTTTGGGGCAACCTTCCCCGATGAGGATACCTGTCCGCATATGCCCAATGAATGCATGGCTTTATCCTCTTTGTCGCGGGCAGCGGAAATCTATTTTGAAGCGTTATGCCGTCTCGCTGGCAAACGAACTTGATATTTTGCCACAACAATATGGAACCAACCCGAATCACCTCCTGATAGCTTACTGCGAAACATTATGCTAAAATACGTACATCACAAGCAAGGGGGCCTTGATATGAAAAAGATTCAGGCAAAAATCCAAACTTTTGCAGGGGCCATGATGGTTCCAATCGTACTCTTGGTGTTAGTCGGTTTTTATGTCGGTATCGGTAGCGCATTTACCAACTACATCCTGCCCGAGGGGACAGTTCTGTATAAGTTGTTCACCATGATCTCCAACTTGGGCTTCTTGTTCATGAACAACTTGCAGCTGTGGTTCGCGGTTGCCATTGCGTTCACACTGGCCAAAAAGGAAAAAGGCTGGGCTGCTTTTGCAGGCCTGATTATGTTCTTCTGCTACACGAAGGGCATTGAAGGCTGGGCTGCATTGTCTGGCTGGACTCCGGAAACGACTTCGGTGGATGCGCTGATGGCTGCTGGTTACACCCAGCTGGATGCACTCAACTTCAACGCACTGTGGTCGGAGTCGCTCGGCATCTTCAGCTACAATATGGGTATCTTCTCCGGTATCATCTGCGGTTTGCTCGCTGCCTGGGTGCACAACCGTCTGGTCGATACCCAGTTCCCCAACATGTTCGCATTTTTTGCCGGTGCAAAATTTGTTGTCATTGTTGTATCGCTGATCTCCATTCCCGCGGCCATTGCAACCTATTACATTTGGCCGTATATTGCATCTGTACTGCAAAGCCTGACCTCTTTCATCAGTGCAAGTGGCCTGTTCGGCACCTGGCTGTTCGGTGCCATGGATAAGGCATTGCTCCCATTTGGTATCCATCACTTGATCGCTTTCCCAATTGAGTACTCGCAGGTCGGCGGTACGATGACGATTGACGGCGTCGTATACGAAGGTGTCCGTAACATCATCAACGGTCAGGCGGCCAGCGCCGATGCAACCGGTTATCTGATCCGTAACTTCACCAGCGGCCGTATTCTGTTCCAGTTGGCCGGTCTTCCGGGTGCCGCTCTTGCGATGTATCACTGTGCAAAGCCAGAAAACCGCAAAAAGGTCGCTGCACTTCTGGTTCCCGCTGTATTCACCCTGATGATGGTCGGCGTATCCGAACCGATTGAATATACCTTCCTGTTTGTTGCTCCTCTTCTGTACTGGCTGGTTTATGCACCGCTCTGCGGCCTGTGCTATGTGATCGCTGAACTTGCCAAGATTTCGATCAACGGACATGCACTGTTCTTTATGATCCCCAACCTGTTCCAGCCGCAAAAGGTGCATGCTATAGCGCTCATCTGGCTGTTGCCGTTGACGTTTGCGGTATACTATTTCGTATTTAAATTTGCAATCCGTAAGTTTAATCTCAAGACTCCCGGACGCGGCGATAGCGCAATTAAGCTGATGAGCAAAAAGGACTATCAGGCTGCCAAAAATGGCCCGGGAGATGCCGGTACTGCGGCTGCATCGGATGCTGACAAGCTCGAAGTGCGCATCATCGAAGCCCTGGGCGGCAAGGATAACATCACCAATGTGACCTGCTGTGCGACTCGCCTTCGCGTAACACTCAAGGATGAATCGCTTGCAGTGCCGGATGATGTTTGGCAAAACGAATTGCAGGCACTGGGTGTCGTACACGCACCCGAGTCCTTGCAGATCATTTATGGTGTGCGTGTACAGAATATCACCACATCGGTTAAGGACATCCTTGGCATGGATTAACTGCTATAACTCCTTTCACTTCCCAATATTTTAAAGCAGACAGAGCTGCGGCGGTTTTGAGTTTTCAAAGCCGCCGCCGTTCTGTTTTTTTTAATTCTTGCGAGAATGCGCCCAGAGACTTGACAAGTGGTTAGCATAGGCATACAATAATGTTAACCCCAGTTAACAAACAAGGGCACATGGAAACGAGGGTGAACAATGAAAACCTTAGCAAACTTAAAGCCGGGTCAAACGGGCGTGGTGCATTCACTCACGGCCGAAGGCGCGGTCAAGCAGCGTTTCCTGGATATGGGAATCACGCGTGGTGTACATATCCTGTTGGAGCGACGCGCCCCGTTTGGCGACCCAATTGCGGTACGCCTGCGGGGGTATAGCCTGTCCTTACGCAAGGATGAGGCCAAGAAAATCTGTATTGAGGATTGGAACTGAGGCAGCAAATGGGAAGAACAACGATCGCCATCATGGGCAATCCGAACAGCGGTAAGACAACCCTGTTCAACAAATTGACCGGTTCCAACCAGCACGTCGGCAACTGGCCGGGTGTCACAGTGGACCGCAAGACCGGTCAAATTCATCATGCGGGCAAGGTGGTTGACGTCGTCGACCTGCCGGGTATTTACTCGCTTTCCCCCTATACCCAGGAGGAGATCATCGCCCGCGAGTTCGTTCTGTCGAACGGATTGGACGGCATCCTCAACATTGTGGATGCGGCCAACATTGAACGCAACCTCTATCTGACCATGCAGCTCATTGCGCTAGGTCTTCCGATGGTGATTGCGCTCAATTTCATTGACGACTGCCGCGCCCAAGGCATTCAGATCGACTGCCAGGCCATGAGCGACCTACTGGGTGTGCGCGTCATCCCAATTTCGGCCCGGCATGGGGAAAATATGGATACTCTGCTTGATGCCGTGGTCGGGGAAATGCGTCCCCCGGCCCATCAGCCCGACTACCTGCACGGGGTCGGCGCGGCCATCCGCCGCGTATCCGGCCTGCTCGACGGGCTTTCGCTGCGGCGGGCCAGTCTGCCGTTTTATGCGGCCAAGCTGTTGGAGGGCGACAGCCACGTATATGAATCGGTCACCCTGCCCGATGCCGTGCGGCATGAGATTTCGCATATCGCCATCAGCCTGTGCAGCCATCAAAACAGCACCGACAACCAGATGATTATGGCCGATGCCATTTATGACTTTATTGAGTCGGTGGTCAAGCAGTGCTATGT
>JAUMSA010000308.1 GCA_031293105.1 Butyricicoccus sp.
GCTGACAAGATGACCCACATCTCCACCGGCGGCGGCGCATCCCTCGAGTTCCTGGAAGGTCTGGAACTGCCGGGCATCGCTTGCCTGAACGACAAGTAAGAAATTGTTTTTCTTCCGGGCGGTACGCCCGCCCGGAAAGAAAAACACCTTGATTTGCGGGACGAATGTCCCAATAAATACATATGTTTATGCGTTTACGAGAAAAATGGAATCGTAAAACTGAAAGGGGTATATTAACATGAATCGCAGATATCGCAAGACCATTATTGCTGGCAACTGGAAAATGAATAAAACGCCGAGCGAGGCCAAGGCCCTCATCGAAGAAATGAAGCCGCTTCTTTCCAAGACCAAGTGGTGCGAAATGGTTCTTTGCGTACCGTTCACCGATATCCAGGCAGCTGTGAAGGCGGCAAAGGGCTCCAAGATCGCCATTGGCGCAGAGAACATGCACTTTGAGAAGTCCGGCGCATTCACCGGCGAAATCTCGGCCGACATGCTCAAGGAGCTGGGCGTCAAGTACGTCATCATCGGCCACTCCGAGCGCCGTCAGTACTTCAACGAGACCGACGAGAACTGCAACAAGAAGGTCAAGGTTGCCATCGAGAACGGCCTGCGCCCGATTCTGTGCGTTGGCGAGAGCCTGACCGAGCGCGAGCAGGATGTCACCATGGAAGTCATCCGCAAGCAGGTTAAGATCGCGCTGCAGGGTGTTGCGGTTGAGGATATCAAGAAGGTTGTTATCGCATACGAGCCCATCTGGGCAATCGGCACCGGCAAGACCGCAACGGCAGAGCAGGCTGGCGAAGTATGTGCGAAGATCCGAGATTGCCTGCGCGAACTGTACGGCGCCCGTGCAGCCCGTGCCATCACCATTCAGTACGGCGGTTCGATGAACGCAAAGAATGCAGCAGAACTGCTGGCACAGCCCGATGTAGACGGCGGCCTGATCGGCGGCGCGTCCCTGAAGGCTCCGGACTTTGCGGCAATCGTAGAGGCAGCAAATCAGAACTAAACCGGCGCTTCCCGGCGCCGACCGGAGTAGGAGGGGGAGGAGCCAATACGCTTATCCCCCTTTTTCATAGGCAGAGGAGAGTTGGAAATTATGAGAAAGATCAAACAGGAGGACATCATCGCAGCATCCAAAGCCAAGGCCGCGACCAAGGCCGAAGCAGATGCAGCGGCCATGTCCACACCCGCAGCACAGGCTGCGGAGCCGGTAGAAGTTGCAACCGATGCGGTCAAGACGGCGGCCAAGCGCACCCGCCGCACCACCACCCGCAAGACCGCGGAAAAAGAACCGACCACCGAAAAGAAGCCGGCGGCTAAGCGCACCCGCCGCACCACCACCAAGACAGCGGCTAAGCAGCCGCTTGCCCTCATCATTTTGGACGGCTTTGGCCATCGCGACAGCGATCAGGGCAATGCTATCCACGCGGCGAAGACCCCGAACCTGGACAAGATTTTCAGCGAGTGCCCGCACACCCTCATCGGCGCATCCGGTATGGATGTCGGCCTGCCGAACGGCCAGATGGGTAACTCCGAAGTCGGTCACACCAACATCGGTGCCGGCCGCATTGTCTACCAGGAACTGACCCGCATCACCAAGGCCATCGAGGACGGAGACTTCTTTGAGAACGAAGCCTTCCAGCATGCAGTTGACCAGTGCCTGTGGTTTGATTCCACCCTGCACATCTTTGGCCTGATGAGCGATGGCGGCGTGCATTCGCACATCGACCACATCTGTGCTCTGCTCGAGCTGGCTAAGAAGAAGGGCCTGACCAAGGTTTGCGTACACTGCTTCATGGACGGCCGCGATACCCCGCCGACCTCTGGCGTGGAGTACGTCAAGAAGCTTCTCGATAAGATTAACGAACTGGGCGTTGGCTGCATTTCGACCATTTCGGGCCGTTATTACGCTATGGACCGCGACAAGCGTTGGGACCGTCTGGAACGTGCCTATGACGCGATCGTTCTGGGTGAGGCTCCGGTTTATGAGGAACCCGTTCAGGCCATCCTCAACAGCTACGAAGCTGGCGTGACCGACGAATTCATCGAGCCGGTTATCATCACCCCGGGTGCTAATGTCCGCAAGGACGACGCTGTCATCTTTGCAAACTTCCGTCCCGACCGTGCCCGTGAGATCACCCGCGCGATTGTGGACCCGGATTTCGACGGCTTCTTCCGCGAACAGGGCAACCTGCCGGTTAAGTTCGTCTGCATGACCCAGTATGACGCGACCATGCCGAACGTCGAAGTGGCTTTCAAGCCGCAGAGCCTGACCAATACCTTTGGCGAATACATCGCCGACAAGGGTCTGACCCAGCTGCGCATCGCCGAAACCGAGAAGTATGCGCATGTTACGTTCTTCTTCAACGGCGGCGTGGAAAAGGAATACAAGAATGAAGACCGCGCGCTCATCAAGTCGCCGTCGGTCGCAACCTATGACTTGAAGCCCGAGATGTCGGCGCCCGAAGTCACCGACGAAGTGATTAAGCGCATTGAGTCGGATAAATACGATGTCATCATCCTTAACTACGCCAACTGCGATATGGTTGGCCACACCGGTGTGTTCGACGCAGCCGTCAAGGCCGTCGAAACGGTGGACACCTGTGTCGGCAAGGTGGTAGACGCTCTGCTCGCCAAGGGCGGCGCTGCACTCATCACCGCCGACCATGGCAACGCCGACCGCATGCTCGAGGATGACGGCGTAACCCCGTTTACCGCGCACTCGACCAGCCCGGTCCCGCTGGCGCTGGTTGGCCGCGAGAACATCAAGGCTCTGGCAGAGGGCGGCGTGCTGGCTGACCTGGCACCGACCATGCTCGAACTGCTCGGCCTGGACAAGCCGGCTGAAATGACCGGCAAGAGCTTGCTTGTGAAGTAAGACAGAATCCCTGTCTGACTATATAATTTGTTTGTAAAGGAGAAGGTTAGTATGAAGGGTTATATTGAGATCGTTGATGTGATCGGCCGCGAAGTCATGGACTCCCGTGGCAACCCGACCGTAGAAGTTGAGGTTTATGTTGAGGCAGATACCGGCGCATATATGGGCCGTGCAGCGGTTCCGTCTGGCGCTTCCACCGGTATTTTCGAAGCTTGCGAGCTGCGTGACGGCGACAAGGACCGTTACATGGGCAAGGGCGTTCTGAAGGCAGTTGACGCTGTCAATGGCGAGATCGCAGAAGAGATCATCGGCATGAACGCACTCGACCAGCAGGCCATCGACAAGGCTATGATCGCACTCGACGGCACCCCGAACAAGACCAAGCTGGGCGCAAACGCAATCCTGGGTGTATCGCTGGCAGTTGCAAAGGCTGCTGCTGAAGCACTGGGCCTGCCGCTGTACAACTACATCGGTGGCTGCAATGCTAAGACCCTGCCGGTTCCGATGATGAACATTCTGAACGGCGGCGCGCATGCAACCAACAACGTAGAAATTCAGGAATTCATGATCATGCCGGTATCGGCTCCGTCTTTCCGCGAAGCTCTGCGTCGTTGCGCTGAGGTATTCCACACCCTCAAGAAGACCCTGAAGGAAAATGGCACTCCGGCTGCTGGCGTCGGCGACGAAGGCGGCTACGCTCCGAACCTGAAGAAGGATGAGGACGCTCTGAAGGTAATCGTTCAGGCAATCGAAGAAGCTGGCTACAAGCCGGGCGAAGACTTCATGATCGCCATCGACGCTGCTTCCTCCGAATGGTGGAACGACGAAGAGAAGTGCTACATCCAGCCGAAGTCTGGCAAGAAGATGACCCAGAAGCAGCTGGTTAACATGTGGAAGAACTTCGCAGAGAAGTACCCGATCATCTCTCTGGAAGACGGCATGGCCGAAGAGGACTGGGAAGGCTGGGATATGCTGACCAAGGCTCTGGGCGACAAGATCCAGCTGGTTGGCGACGACCTGTTCGTAACCAACGTAACCCGTCTGAAGAAGGGCATCGACCTGGGCGTTGCAAACTCCATCCTGATCAAGGTAAACCAGATCGGTTCTCTGACCGAAACCCTGGACGCCATCCAGATGGCAAACCGCGCTGGTTACACTGCAGTTGTATCGCACCGTTCGGGCGAAACCGAGGATGCAACCATTGCAGACCTGGCTGTTGCACTGAACGCTGGCCAGATCAAGACCGGTGCACCGAGCCGTACCGACCGTGTTGCAAAGTACAATCAGCTGCTCCGCATCGAAGAGGAGCTGGGCGATGTAGCACAGTACCTGGGCCGCGACGCTTGGTTCAACCTGAAGAAGTAAGATTCTTTTCCAAAGCCCCTGCCGTTTGGCGGGGGCTTTTTTCATGCCCGAAAAAAACAGACAAGGCTCCGGGATGTCCCGGAGCCTTGTCTGTGCTTAGAGATTTTAGCTAGGAGAATTAGGTAGGATCGTCAGCCAATTTGCGATATTTTGCATACCGCGCCTTGGCGTCCGCTATGGTCTTTTCATACAGGGCGTCTGCACGTGCCGGGAAGTTGTTCTTCAGCGACGCGAAACGGTTTTCACCCATCAGGTAATCCATCAGCTTGCTGGTGTCCGGTTCGGGCGAATCCAGCTGGAACGGATTTTTCCCTTCGGCTACCCGGCGCGGATCGTAACGATACAGCTGCCAGTAGCCGCATTCGACGGCCTTCTTCATCTCGGTCTGCGAGCAGCCCATACCAGCCTTGATGTGCTGTTCCAGGCACGGGCAGTACGCGATGATGATGGACGGGCCCGGATACGCTTCCGCTTCGCGGATGGCCTTGAGGGTCTGTGCCTGATCGTAACCAATGGCAACCTGTGCAACATACACATAGCCATAGTTCATGAAGATCGCGCCCAGATCCTTCTTGGCGATTTCCTTACCGCCGGATGCAAACTTCGCAACCGCAGCGGCCGGGGTCGCCTTGGACGACTGTCCGCCGGTGTTGGAGTATACTTCGGTATCCAGAACCAGCAGGTTGACGTCCTGATTCTGTGCCAGTACGTGGTCGATACCGCCAAAGCCGATATCGTAAGCCCAGCCGTCGCCGCCGATCGCCCAGACCGACTTCTTGGCCAGATATTCCTTGTTGTCCAGAACGAACTCGACATCCGCCGTCTTGTCCGCCTTCTCAAGCGCTGCAATCAGGGCATCGGAAACCGCGCGGGACTTCTCCCGGTCGTTCCAGTTTGCCGTGTAATCCTGGATGGCATCGACTGCCACACCGGCCTGCTCAAGTGCTTCCAGACGAATCAGGATTTCCTTGCGGATGGCATCCTGCGCATGGTAGAAACCAAAGGCAAATTCGGCGTTGTCCTCAAACAGGGAGTGTTCCCAAGCCGGGCCAAAGCCACGGTTATCCTTGCAGTACGGCAGGATGGGAGCGCCGCCGCTGTAGGCCGACGAGCAGCCTGCGGCATTGCCGATGTACATATGGTCGCCCACCAGCTGGCTAACCAGCTTGATGTAGGTGGTCTCGGCACAGCCCGCACAAGCGGCCGAGAACTGGAAGTACGGCTTGGAGAACTGAATGGACTTCATGTTCTTGTCGCTGATGACGTCCGGCTTCAGATACTTTTCGTTCATCGCAACCTTGTCGAAGTTCTCCTGCTCGGGCTTCATGTCTTCGAACGAAGTCATGGTCAGCGCACCCTCGACCGGGCAAGCGGTCAGGCAGACGCCGCAGCCCAGGCAGTCGTAGGGCGAAATCTGCACACGGTATTCGTATGCCGGTGCATCCTTGCCCAGGCCCTTAGCCGGTACGGTCTCGAAGGAAGCCGGTACGCCCGCCTTCTCCTCGGCGGTCAGCAGCACCGGACGGATGGCTGCATGCGGGCAGGTCGCCGCACAACGGTTACACTGCGCACACTTGCTGCCGTCCCACTTGGGTACCTTGGTGGCAACGCCGCGCTTTGCATAGGCCGACGTGCCGTTCTCCCAGGTGCCGTCCAGCACGCCATGCTTCTGGAACACGGATACCGGCAGCTTGTCGCCCTGCTGGCGGTCCATCGGAAGCACGATATCCTTGACAAACGGAGTTGCCTCAATTTCGGCTGCCGGTGCATCGACCGCATTGGCCCAGCTTGCCGGGATGTCGACCTTGACCGCGGCGCTGATGCCGACATCAACCGCCTGGTTGTTCAGGTCAACGATCTTCTGGCCAGCCTTCTTAAAGTACGAGTTGTAGTTGTTCTTCTTCATATCCTCGACCGCAACATCGAGCGGGATGACCTTGGTCAGCGCAAAGAATGCTGCCTGGAGGATGCTGTTGGTACGCTTGCCCAGACCGATTTCGCCGGCCAGCTTGGCGGCGTCGATGATGTAGAACTGAGCATGCTTGCGAGCCAGGTCACGCTTAACCTTGGCCGGCAGACGGGTTTCCAGTTCGTCTACGCTCCACGCACAGTTGAGCAGGTAGATGCCGCCTTCCTTGAGGTCCTCGGTGGTATCGTACTTGCTGACGTAGGTCGGCGCATGGACGGCCACGAAATCGGCGGCAGAGACCAGATAAGTCGAGCGAATCGGCTCATCGCCAAAGCGCAGGTGCGACTGGGTCAAGCCGCCGGATTTCATGGAGTCGTAAGAGAAATAGGCTTGGGCGTATTTATTAGCCGTCAGGCCGATGGTGGTAATCGCATTTTTGTTGGCGCCAACCGTGCCGTCGCCGCCCAGACCCCACAGCTTGCAGGAAACCTGGCCCGGATGTGCCATTTCGATTTCCTTGTAGTCGAGGGAGGTATAGGTGACGTCGTCGTTGATGCCGATGGTGAAGCTGTTCTTGGGCTGGTCCTTGTCGAGGTTGTCGTAAACCGCAATCAGCTGGCCCGGGGTCGTGTCCTTGGAGGACAGGCCGTAACGGCCGCCGACCACCTGGATATCGCCGCGGCCCGCCTGATGGAGCGCCGTGCAAACGTCCAGATATACCGGCTCGCCGACCGAGCCGACTTCCTTGGAGCGGTCGAGAACCGCGATCTTCTTACAGGTTGCCGGAATAGCAGCCGAGAAATGCGGAACCGAGAACGGACGGTACAGGTGAATCTGCACCATGCCGACCTTGCGGCCGTTCGCATTTAGGTAATCGACCGTTTCCTTGAGTGCTTCGGAAGCCGAGCACATCACAACAATCACTTCTTCAGCATCGGGTGCGCCGTAGTAGTTAAAGAGCTTGTAATCGCGGCCGGTCAGCTCGTTGATCTTATCCATGTAGTGCTGAACAGTTTCCGGAACCGAAGCGCTCTTGACGTTCGCGCCTTCCTTGCACTGGAAGTAGATATCCGGGTTGACGTTGTTGCCGCGGTTGGTCGGATGTTCCGGGTTGAGGGCATTCCGACGGAAGTCCTTGAGGGCCTCATAATCGACCAGGCCGCGCAGGTCCTCATAATCCAGCGCTTCGATGCGCTGCATTTCGTGGGAGGTACGGAATCCGTCAAAGCAATGCATGAACGCATACTTTGCGCGGATGGCCGACAGGTGGGCCACCGCGCCGAGGTCCATGGCCTCTTGGGGAGAGGAGGACATCAGCATCGCGTAACCGGTGGTGCGGCAGGTCATAAAGTCGGTGTGGTCGCCGAAAATCGAATGGTGGTTGGAGGTAACCACGCGGGATGCGATGTGCATGACGTTGGGCAGGAACTGGCCGCCCATGGCGTACATGGCAGGAATCATCAGCATCAGGCCCTGGGACGACGTAAAGGTCGTGGTCAGAGCGCCAGCCTGCAAAGAGCCGTGGCAGGTGCCGGCCGCGCCGGCTTCCGACTGCATCTGGATGACGTCTACCGTGGAGCCGAACAGGTTCTTGCGGCCCTTGGCCGACCATTCATCCACCTTTTCCGCCATCGGCGAAGAAGGGGTGATCGGATAAATGGCTGCTACTTCGGTAAACGCATAGGCCACATGGGCCGCAGCCGTATTGCCGTCCATAACGGCATCATTTTTTTTCATCGGATCATTCATCTCCCGTTAATCAATAAAACGCGTGCTGCGGCACGGGACAGCCAGAGGCTGTCCCGTACGGCGAGCACAAAAGTGCAAGTGAGGTTATACGAAATTGCAGACGCGGGCAATGGCCATTTCGGTAAAGCCCAGCGATTCCGCCTTGGTCTGCTTGCCGTTGGCCACATCGACCATGAACTTGAGCATATCGTCACCCAGTTCCTTGAGGTCTCCGCCATAGATAATCGGAGAAGCATCTACGTCGATGTTATCCTCCATGTTGGCAAAAGTGATGCGGTTGCCGGTGATCTTGATGACCGGTGCGATGGGGTTGCCGGTCGGAGAGCCACGGCCGGTGGAGAAGACGACGACTTGCGCGCCGCCTGCGACCATCGCAGCGACCGACGACGGGTCATTGCCCGGTGTGTCCATAATGACCAGGCCGCTTCGCGGCGTGACCTGCTTGGCATAATCGTACACGGCGTTGATCGGGCTGTGGCCGCCCTTGTGGATGCAGCCCAGCGACTTTTCTTCCAGCGTCGTGATGCCGCCGGCCTTGTTGCCGGGAGAGGGATTGCCTTCCCGCACTTCCTCGCCGACCAGTTGCAGCGACTTTTCATAACGGTGGACGATCTCGAAAATCCGGTCATGGACTTCCTTATTCGCCGCGCGGCGGGCCAGGATGTGCTCAGCACCGATCAGCTCGGTGGTTTCCGACAGGATGGAGGTGCCGCCTTCGGCAATCAGACGGTCGCTCAGTTCGCCGATGAGCACATTGGCAGCCAGACCGCTGGTCGGGTCGGAACCGCCGCATTCGGTGCCCAGAATCAGCTCGGAAAGCGGGAACTCCTCTTTTTGCAGGAGCGATGCCTCAGCGACCATTTCGCGGGCATAGCGCACGCCCATGTCAACAGCTTTCAGTGTGCCGCCAACCTCTTGGATGATAACCTGTTGGATCGGTTTGTTGGTGCGTTCCTGGATGGCCTTGACCACCAGATCCATCTGGCAGTTTTCGCAGCCCAGGGAGACGACCACCGTGCCGTATACGTTGGGGTTGGCCGCATAACCGGCCATAACGTCCATAGTATACTGCTGGTCGGATGCCACCTGCGAGCAGCCGAGCTGGTTGCTGAAGGTGACCGAGCCCACCACCTGCTGGGAAATGATGCGGGCGGTGTCGGAGGCGCAGACGCTGGCGGGCAGGATCAGCACCTTATTCCGGACTCCTACGCGGCCGTCCGGCCGCCGGTATCCATAAAAAGTCATGCCTGTTCCTCCTTATTCTTTCTCTTCCAGGTTTTCACGGTGACCTTCCACGTTGTGCACATGGACATGTTCACCGGCACGGATATCGCAAGTGGCGAGACCGATGTGTTCCCCATACTTAACCACCGGTTCCCCCTTGGCAATGTCCCGGGTAGCCACCTTGTGGTAAATGGTAATATCCTCGAGGGCGGGAAGGGACTGCTCCACGCCGTCGCAGATGTACGTGACCGTATCCCCCTTGGAGATCGGCTCAATGGCCACAGCCACGTTGTCTTTTGCATCAATGATCATGGCATTGCGCATGTTGTTTCGCTCCTTTTATACAGCTTTGTAGCCGCGGTTTCTTACAGCGGAATGACCAGCGCGCCGATGATCGCCAGCACGAAGATGCATACCGAGGAGATAAAGGAACCCAGGGTATAGGTCTTCAGGCCGCCGGTTACGGTCAGGCCGGACATGTTGGTAGCAACCCAGTAGCCGGAGTCGTTGACGTGGCCGATCGAGTTACCGCCGGACAGGCAAGCCAGCGCAATCCATACCGGATGGCAGCCGATGGCCGGGGCGATGGTCGCCATGATGCCCATGGAGGTCATACCGGCAACCGTACCGGAACCCTGTGCCACACGGAAGATCATACCGATCAGGTAAGCCAGGAACATTGCCGGCAGAACCGAAGTGGTATCGGTGCCCAGCAGGCCAACGATCGCGTCGCCGATGCCGGTTGCGGTGATAACCGAAGCGAACGAACCGCCCGCACCGGTGATGAGCAGAACGACGCCAGCGCTCTTGAGCGCTTCGCCAGCCGATTCTTCAAAGTGGTCACGGCCGATGTAGGGCAGGCTGACCAGATAAGCGCCCAGGGTACCGAGCAGCATCGCGATCAGCTTGTCGCCCAGGAAGGTGCAGATAACCGGGGCTTCGTCGAACATTGCGCTGCCCATGGTGCCGAACAGGATGCAGACAACCGGGATGATGATGGGAAGCAGGGCAGCAAACATGCCGGGCTTCTTCTTGTTCGGGTCTTCTGCCTGACGGGCAGCAACCAGCTCCTGGGCAACGTTGGAGCTATGGTTTACGTCCTTTTCGTCGTTCCAGATGCCGCGGTCATGGATTTTGATGTAGATGAAGTTGGAAATCATAACGGTGATGAAACCAACAACCAGGCCGACGATCAGCATGATGCCGAGGTCGAAGCCGAAGATATCAGCAGCTGCCAGCGGGTTGGGCGTCGGCGGAACAACACAGTGTGCTGTGGTTGCACCGATGGTCAGGCAGCCGGTTACGTAGCACATCTTCAGGTTGATCTTGGAGGCAATGGTGATGCCGATCGGGATCAAGATGATGAAGGTTACGTCAAAGAATACCGGAATGGACAGAATGAAGCCGGCGATGCTCAGGCCCCAGATGGAGCGCTTGGCCGGGAAGGCCGATACCAGTTTGTCGGCAATGACAGAGGCGGCGCCACTGTCACTCATAAGCTGACCTAGAATGGTACCAAAGCCAACCGGAAGGCCGATGCTGGTCATCATGCTGCCGAAACCGGACGAGATGGTCGTTGCGGTCGTCATCAGATCCAGGCCGCCAACCAGGCCCATAAACAGGCAGGCGACAACCATGCCGATCGCAGCGTTGAGTTTGAGTGCAATAATACAGACGAGAATAATGGCGATTGCGCCGATCAGAGCGCCAATCAGGATGCCGGGACTTGTCATATCATTTTACCCCTTTCTTCTTGTGAATCATACGATGTATTCAAACACCCGGGGTACGGCAGTCCTCCTGCCCACAGAGACCTGCCAGTTCCGGGAAGTTTGTCAGAACAGGTTGCCTTCTTCGTCGAAGGGCAGGTCATAGGGCTCGGAAAGAATCTCGATGTTGGGGTTTGCCTTTGCCAGCGGCAGCAGACCCTCCGAGATCTCGATATATTCAATGTGCATGGTGTCGGGGATGCGGATCATCTTCATGTTGTTCTGATCTTCCGCGTCCGGGCAGCAGCACAGCGCCAGCTGCAGCGCTTCCCGGTCGTTGTCCATAATCATGGGAATCTTCATCAGATGCAGGAAGGTGTTAGTTACGCCGGTGGGATAGGTCATTTCCAGCTTCATCTTGTTGAACAACCGGCGGGTGGTGACTTCGGCCAGGCCGATGCCCTGCGCATTGCCGTGGGTTTCATCGGTGAGGTCCAGAATAACGACCTTCTCGGCGTCGATACCGCCCGAGCAGTACTTGGGCTGCACGAAACGGCCGGAGATGTTCGGGTCCATGCCGTCGCCCGAAATGTTCTTGCCGATCTTGTCCACAACCAAGACATCACACTTGTCAAAGAGCAGATGGGCGATGGTCTCATAGGACAGGTCGCGCAGCTTGGGCTCTTCGGTGATGATCTCTTCCGGCGTCAGGCCACGGATGAGGTAGGTTTCGTCGTACGCATTCTCAATGATGGCGATACCGCCCAGGATGGGGCAGTTTTCCAGAATCGTGCGGCCGTATTCCTCGACCAGCTCGTGCATGATCGCCGGGCTCTGGTGATGGATGCTCTCGGCGCCGTGCTGCTTGCCCAGGCCAATGGCCATCATCTTCATCAGTCCGCTTTCATACCGGCCGCGGAACGAGGTGTGCGGCTTGATGCGGTTAAAGAGGATGATGCCGTCGGCTTCGGACGCATATTTGTCCACATAAACCGGCTGCTTGCGCACACCCGACAGGCCGACCTGAACGGTTTCCATCGAGCTCTTGATGGGGCAGCCCATGTTCTCTTCGGTGATGCCGTAGTCGGCGAGCACCTGGGTCTGTCCCTCGGCGGTAGCGCCGCCGTGGCTGCCCATAGCGGCTACGATGAACGGTTCTGCACCCTTGGACTTGACAAAATCCACAATGGTACGCGCCATCAGCTGGTAGTGATGGATGCCGCGGCTGCCGCAGGTGATGGCAATGCGCATGCCGGGCTTGATCTGGCCGCCCAGTGCTTCGCGGCTCAGTTCTTTGCGAACGGTGTCGGCGATGTCCTCTTCGGCGATATGCGAGTTGTCAAACACCTCTCGAATCTTGACCATTTTGGGTACCGGTACATTTTTAATAAGATCAGTGATTGTTTTCAAAAAAATCCTCCTCCCACATTCTCTCATGAAAAACACGGTCTTTAGTCAGACAGCAAAACGAAGCTGCGGAGTTTGCCCTTCACCGCAGCTGTACAAAAGAAACCGGGGAAATGGGCCGGATTCGGTTGCTGTATGACTGTTCGTAATTAAGAACGAAGTTCTTTATTACGAATTCTTGAGGAAATTATAGCACTGATTATACAGTTTGTCAATTGATAAATCCGCTGTTTTTGTCATATCTCACAAAAAACACAACGAACATCCCATACGTTTGCCACAGGAATATGCTCAAGATATACCCATGTGTGCAGAAAAAAAGAAGACCCTCATGTTTCATGAGAGTCTCCAAAGCGGGGGCGGCGCGTCAAAGGAAAATGCGGGATATCGGCGAGCTGTTCGATTTCGACGCGCGCCTCGCGCAGGCAGCGGCACACCTGATCGATTTTTTCCTGTTTGCAGCGAAAGAGCGGTACCGAGACGCTGAGCGCCGCGAAAACCGTGCCTTTCCGGCGTAGGGGAACCGCCCAACAGGCGAGCTGTGCCGTGGATTCTTCTTGTTCGGTGGCGATGCCATCGTTGCGGATGGCGTCCAGCTGCGCCAGCAGGACATCCATATCCGAAATGGTGTGCTCGGTCAGCCGGGGAAGCCCGCGGGGATAGAGCGCCCGCACGGCGTCATCGGTCAGGCCGCTGAGCAGGGCTTTGCCGATGGCGGTGGCGTTGGCGGGCAGCCGGTTACCGACCCAGGAGATCATGCGGATGGCCTGGGTGGAATCCTCCTTGCCAACATATAAGACATTGCCCTGATCGAGAATACCAAATTGACAGGTTTCCTGGCACACCGAGACCACGTGCTTCATGACTTTGAAAATGGGCTCCATACTTTCGTCTGCGGCAAAGGCAGCGCCGAGCGCTAGACAGCGGGGACCGATGGTATAGCGTCCGGTTTTGTGATCTTCCTGGAGATACCGGCGTTCCTTTAACGTATGTACAATGGGGAACAGGCTGCTCTTGGGAGTCTCCAAGGTTTGGGACAATTGCGTTAGAGTCATGCCGCCTTCGGTTGTAGACAGGTGTTCCAGGATATCTAAGATGCGGTTTGTTGTACGATGCTGATCCTGTGCCATCGAAACATCCTCCCTTCTTGTTGGAAAGCAGCATTTCACTTTCGTGTGGATACGTATTTAATCATAGCAAATTCGACCTCTTTTGGCAAGCAAACTCGGTATTTTCCTTCGGAAATGCCAAATGCAGCCAATCGCTGTCAGCCGAATGGGCAAACCATCACATGGGTGGATTCCGGGCGGGACATAAGTCTCCGTTTTTATTATTTGACCAAAGATATGAGGGGCGCTCAGATAAAATCTATGCAACTTGACAGGTGTTTTCCTGATATGGTATGGTAAAACAAATGGGATTACCCAGAAATCCAAAAAATTAGGAGGGATAAACGTGAAAACATCCATTCGCAGGGGGATCGCGGGTCTGGGTGCTGTGGCGCTGCTGGCAGCGATGTGTCCGCTTCCGGCACAGGCGGCCTCGATTACCGCACAGGCCAAGTATCTGTATTCGGGGGCTTCGCACACCAAGTACACCAATGAGGCATACTATTGTGCGCCGATTGTCACCGACCTAAACAACGACGGGCGGGACGAAGTGGTCAGCGTATCTTCGGCCATCACGGTCACCGATGCCGCAACCGGCCAAACCAAGTGGCGCGTGAACTCGGGCAAGGACCGCACCTCGACCTATGAACCGGAAACCTACGGCAATGTCGGCGGCTCGTGGTGCGACGCGATTGTAGACGACATCGACAACGACGGCTGGAAGGAAATCATTTCGGTGCATAGCAACTGCATTTCGGTGCTCGATTACACCGGTTACTTCAAGCCCGGCTGGCCCAAGTATGTCAGCATGGATGGTTCCATCCGCTCGGTAGCCATCGGGGACTTTTACGGCGACGGCACCGATGAAATCGTCGTCGGCTGCGGTGTCGCGTCCGAAACCAGCGTATGGGCGTATGATTGCCGCGGCAACCAGCTTTCCGGTTGGCCGCAGCTTTCGGGCTCCCAGATCGACATTGCGGAAAGCTATGGCGTGTTCGGCAACGGCGTTTCGACGGGCGACATTGACGGCGACGGCCTGCCGGAAATCATCGTCCCAACCGACAACCGCTGCATCCAGGCCTATGAGATCGACGGCTCTGTCATCATGGCTAACGCGTCCGAATTCGGCAGCGATCACCCGTGGGGCTATGTGCGTACCTATTTGGACTATAACCACGAGCGCATGGTCGCCCAGCGCGGCTGGGACACCGACCAGGGTAAAACCTCGCTGACCGAACGCCTGTGCATGGAATTCGGCCATGCCGGTTCGGTGATTGACGACCTGGACGGCGACGGCGATATGGAAGTCGTGGTCACCGGTATCGTGATGGATACCCAGGATGTGGCCAATATGTTCTGGCTCAAGAGCCAGTATATGACCGTTTGCGTCTTTAACGGCGACCGCACCCGCTATGTCAATGAGGAAAAGGGCTTTGACTGGACATCCTTCCCCAGCAATCTGGGCAGCCGGCTCAAGGAAGCGGACAATTCGGTGGCCTCGTTTGTCATGTCCGAGCCGGTCACGGCCGACTTGGACGGCGATGGCAACAAGGAAATCCTGTTCAACTCCTATGACGGCAAGTTGTACTGCGTCACCCTCGACCAGAAGATAAAGAGCTATACGCTGCCGGCGACCACGGCAAGCGTGGCCGAGTATGCCGCCAAGCCGGTCTGCAAGGACATCAACGGCGACGGCAATTTGGAAATCATCTTTGGTTCGTGGACGGACAGTCGCGCGGCTGGGCCGCATGATGTCACCAGTGAAAATACGGGTGTGAACGGTTCGCTGTATGTGCTGGACAGCAACCTGAACCTGATCACTCGCACCCAGCTGCCGACCACCTATCCGGGCTACTATGGTTCCAATGCGCAGACCAACGGCGTCAAGTCGGCCCCGGCTGTGGAGGATATTGACGGCGACGGCCAGTATGAAGTCGTGCTCAACACCTCGTACCGCTCGGTCTGCACCTATGACCTCGTGGGTTCGACCACCCGCGACACCCCGTTTGTGGATTTGGTCAACCACTGGGGCAAGCAGTATGTCATGTTCTGCGTCAAGAAGGGCTATCTGGCCGGTACCAGCGCTACGACCTTTGAGCCAAACGGTCAGATGACCCGCGGCATGATGGCGTCGGTTCTGTACCGTATTGCGGGTTCGCCGTCCATCAGCGGCAACAACCCGTTTACCGATGTGGACATCTCCCAGTGGTACGCAAGCGGCGCGCTGTGGAGCCAGGAAGCCGGTCTGCTCAAGGACCCGGACAGCACCACCTTTGCGCCGGATGAAAACATCACCCGCGAAGAGCTGGCCTACATGCTCTATCGGTACGACGGTGCGCCCAGCGAGCCGCGGGGCGACCTGTCTGCGTTCTCGGACAGTGCACAGGTATCCGATTGGGCGCTGGACGCTCTGCAATACTGCGTGGGCAAGGGCATTATGCAGGGCAGCGACGGTGCGCTTGAGCCCAAGAGCACCGCGACCCGTGCCGAAGTGGCCACCATGCTCACCAAATTTGTATCCGATTAAGCTCTTTCGCCCCCGGAAGGAAAGACCTCCCTTCCGGGGGTTCTTTTGCCAGATGGCGGATAAACTTTTACTTTGTGCTCAAAAATAGAGGCTGAAAATTGTGAAAAACATGAATGGACTGGACTGCAAAAAATTGCTATACGAAATAGCGAATTAGGTTGTAACTCTTTGAGGCATTACTAATGACACTACATTAAACGACATGGATTTAATGGGGGTTTCTATGCTTTGAAGGGTTTTTCTTTTGGAGTGATTCGGTCGTGCGTGTGATTAAAAAATTGAATAACAATTTTGCGATCTGCGTGGACGACGAAGGGCAGGAGCTGATTGCCTATGGAAAGGGCATCGGATTCCCCAAAACTCCGTATGAGATAACCGATTTCACCCTGATTGACCGCATGTTTTACGACGTCGATCAGAAATATCTGGCGCTGTTCAATGAGTTGCCGGAAAAAGTGCTGCATTTCACCGTCAAACTGGTGGATATTGCAAAAAATGAGCTGAATTACGAACTCAATCCCAATATTGTGCTGACCCTGGCCGACCACATCAATTTCTGCATCCAGCGCGCCAAACAGCATATCTTTGTACAGCTGCCGCTCATTTATGAGGTGGAGCAGCAGTACCCCAAAGAAGGTAAGCTGGGACGCTATGCGCTCAAGCAGATCGAGCGGCGCTTTGCCATTCAGCTCAACCAAAATGAAGCATCCGGCATTGCCATGCATTTTGTCAATGCGCGGTATAACGCCAAAACCAAAACCGACCGCATCGCCCAGTGGCAGATGCAGTATGATGATGTGCTCGAAGATACGGTGAGCATCATCGAGGACGAAATGGGGATTGTGATTGACCGGAGTTCGTTCAATTTTGCCCGGTATTCCTCCCATTTGATGTATTTGCTGCAACGGCTCGGCACCAACTATATTCTCAATTCGGGCATCAGCGACATGTATGGTTCGCTCAAACAGGAATGTCCGAAGGTCGCCCGATGCGTTACGCTGATGGACGAGTATTTTCGCAAAAAATGGAATTGCTCGCTCGGCGAAGAAGAAAAATTATATTTGCTGCTGCACATCAACCGGATGTGCACACGGGAAGGGTTGTAACCCAAATTTGGAGCATTACCTTCCGCAGCCAGACACGATCTTTGTGTGTCTGGCCGCGGAAGGTTTTTTATTTGCTGTAAATTCCGGCACGGAAGGCGCACCCGGCGCCGGAGTTCAGATAAGAAGGAAAAAAGAAGGAGGACTTTTATCATGGCAGATTTCAAGCAAACTGCCCAGCAGGTTCTGGCTGCGGTTGGCGGCAAGGACAATGTATCTTCGGTTACCCATTGCATGACGCGGTTGCGTTTTGTACTCAAGGATTCCAGCATCCCGAAAAAGGATGAGGTTGCAAAAATCAAGGGGGTCGTCGGGGTCAACATCTCCGGCGGACAGTATCAGGTCATCATCGGCAACTCGGTGGGCAATGTGTATAAGGAAATTCTGGCGTTGGGCGTTGCGGCGGACACCGGCAGCGCAGCCAGCCCCACAAAGCAAAAGGTCAATCCTATTTCGGCGGCTATTGACTTCATTGCAGGCTGCATGACGCCGCTGTTTACGTCCATCATTGCCGGCGGCTTGATTAAGGTGCTGCTGGTTATCTTCGGGCCGACCCTGCTCGGTGTGATGGAGTCGACAAGCGATACCTATATTCTGATGAACGCCCTGGGCGATGCCCCGTTCTATTTCCTGCCCATTCTGGTGGCCTTCACGGCATCCAAAAAGCTGGGCTGTAATTCGTATCTGGCGGTTATGGTGTCGGCCATGCTGCTGTATCCGGATCTGATTACGCTGCTTGGCGGCGATGCGCCGACCTATCTGTTCGGCGTGATTCCGGTGGTACATGGCATCTACTCTTCGTCGATCATCCCGGCTATGCTGGCCACCCTGCTTCTTAAGTACGTGGAGATCGGCGTGGATAAAATTACGCCCGACTGGTCGAAAAACTTCTTAAAGCCCCTGCTTATCGTGATTATTACCGCGCCGATTACGCTGTGCCTGCTCGCACCGCTCGGCCTGATGATCGGTAATGTATTGCAGATGATTATTAACGGCATTTATGGCTTTGCGCCGTGGCTGGCCATGCTGCTGTTTGCCGGTGCGATGCCGTTCATCGTCATGACCGGTATGCACTGGGCATTTGTTCCGGCGTGCCTGATGTCGCTGGCCGACCCTGGCTTTGAACTGATGCTGTTGCCGGCCATGCTGTGCAGCAATACCGCCCAGGCGGGCGCAACCTTTGGCGTGGCCTTCAAGTCCAAGGACAAGGATACTAAGCAGATGGCATTCCCGGCTGCCATTTCCGCGCTGCTCGCCGGTGTTACCGAACCGGCGATGTACGGCGTCACCCTGCGCCTGAAAAAGCCGATGATCGGCGCTTGTATTGCGGGTGCCATCGGCGGTTTGATTTCCGGCCTGTTTACGCTCAAGGCCTATGCATTTGCCACTCCGTGCCTAACCGCGATTGTACAGTTCCTTGCCCCGGACGGGGGCAGCAAATTTATGTTTGCCTGCATCGTCTTTGCGGTAGTTTGTGTTCTGTCCTTGATCCTGTCGTTCAGCCTGACCCCGGCGCACGAGGAAGAATCC